>NZ_AGVX02000191.1 GCF_000239155.1 Actinoalloteichus spitiensis RMV-1378 | reverse complement strand
CGGGGGCGGGCCAGCCCGCCAGTCCGCGTTCGGCGGCCGCCGGGCCCTCGTGCGCCTGGGCGCCGCCGGTGAGCCTCGGGTCCTCGGCGTGCTGGGCGATGACCCCGCCGATCGCCCGGGTGTACTCCAGCGCGCGACGCATCAGCAGCGGGTCGGACACGCAGTGGCCGTCGTCGGAGAACAGCCGGACGCCGGCCCGGGATCGGGCCATGGCGCCGAGTTCGGCGAGCCGTTCGCCGCGCAGCCCCACGCTCACCGCCCCGATCGGGTGGACGTCGACGAGGCCGACGTCCCGGCCGCGCTGCCAGACGTACTCGACGATGACGGGGTTGTCGGCGACCGGGTCGGTGTTGGCCATGGCGAACACGGCCGTGTAACCGCCCAGGGCCGCGGCCTCCGAGGCGGTGTGGATGGTCTCGGTGTCCTCCCGCCCCGGTTCCCGCAGGTGGGTGTGCAGGTCGACGAACCCGGGCAGGGCGACGAGCCCCCCGGCGTCGACCACCTGGTCGGCCGGCTCGGTGACCCGGCCGATCTCGGCGATCCGGCCGTCGGCGACGAGCACGTCGACCGGTGCCCCCTCGCCGTAGGGCCGGACACCCCGGAACAGGGTCGTTCCCGCGTCGGTCCCGCTCATACCGCTGTCTCCTCTCCGGCCAGCAGGTGGTAGAGCACCGCCATCCGCACGTGCACGCCGTTGCGGACCTGGTCGGTGACCAGCGACCGGGGCGAGTCCGCGACGGTGTGGCTGATCTCCATGCCCCGGATCATCGGTCCGGGGTGCAGCACCGGCGCGTGCTCGGGCAGCCGGGCGAGCCGGCGCTCGTTCATGCCGTAGGCGATGGCGTACTCGCGGGCCGAGGGGAAGAAGCTGCCGTGCATCCGTTCGGCCTGCACGCGCAGCACCATCACCGCGTCGGCGCCCTCGAGGGACTCGTCGAGGTCGTGGGTCACCCGCACCGGCCAGTCCCGCACCCCGGTGGGCAGCAGGGTGGGCGGGGCCACGAGGACGACCTCGGCGCCCAGTCGGTGGAGCAGGCGCACGTTGGACCGGGCCACCCTGCTGTGCAGGACGTCGCCGACGATGACGATCCGCCGGCCGGTCAGCTCGCCGAGGCTCTCCCGCAGGGTCTGGGCGTCCAGCAGCGCCTGGGTGGGGTGCTCGTGGGTGCCGTCACCGGCGTTGACCACCGAGGTCCCGTGGTCGGCGAGCCAGTCCGCCACCCGGCGGGCCGCCCCGGAGGCCGGGTGCCGCAGGACCACGCAGTCGGCGCCGGCCGCGGCCAGGGTGAGGGCGGTGTCCCGCAGCGATTCCCCCTTGCCGACGGAGGACCCGGTGGCCGAGACGTTGATGACGTCGGCGCTCATCCACTTGCCGGCCACCTCGAACGACACCCGGGTGCGGGTGGAGTTCTCGTAGAAGGCGGTGACGACGGTGCGCCCCCGCAGGGTGGGCAGCTTGCGCACCTCCCGGCCGAGCAGGGTCTGTTTGAGCTTGTCCGCGGTGTCCAGGATGGCGGCGACGTCCTCGCCCCCCAGGTCGCTGGCGGACAGCAGATGCCTCATCGGCTGGTCTCCGTTCCCCTTCTCCGCAGCAGGACGGCGTCTGTCCCGTCGGTTTCGCGCAGCTGGACGGAGACGCCCTCGTCCCGCGCGGTCGGCACGTTCTTGCCCACGTAGTCGGCGCGGATCGGCAGCTCGCGGTGGCCCCGGTCGATGAGCACGGCCAGCTGGACGGCGCGTGGCCGTCCGTGGTCGCGCAGGGCGTCCAGCGCGGCGCGCACGGTGCGGCCGGAGAAGAGGACGTCGTCCACGAGGACCACCAGCGCGTCGTCGAGGCCGTCAACCGGAAGGCTGGTCGACTCGAGGGCTCGGGTGGGCCGGCGGCGGAGGTCGTCCCGGTAGAGGGTCACGTCGAGGGTTCCGGTGGGAATTGTCACACCGCTGAACTCCGCGATCTTCGCGGCCAGCCTCCGGGCCAGCGGAGCACCTCGGCTGGGGATGCCCAGCAGCAGCACCCGGGCGGCGTCCTCCGCGTCGGGCGTGGTGCGTTCGATGATCTGGTGCGCGATCCTGGCGATGGTGCGCGCGACGTCGGCGGCGGCGAGCAGCTGGCGCTGTTCGCCCTGGTCCGCCGCGCCCGCACGGGTGCGTGGCGCCACGAAGTGGACCCCCTTCCCCGCCTCGCTGGACGGGTCATTAAAGGACGTCATGGTCTCCGGCTCGGCCGGACACCCCGGACAGTAGCAGGCTGCTATGTGTCAATCTTCCGGGTGGTGTCACAAACTCGCCCGGCCGTCGCAGCGTCATCAGCTTGACCTAGTGACGTTACCGAGCGACCATTACTCTGCGTATTGATTTAGGTCTTCCCGCAGCCCTGTCTAGCGGCTGACGGGGCGAATGAAACGGAGAACCGCTACATGGGCGACTACGCCAAGGCGCTGGGCGCCAAGCTCCGCGCGATCCGCCAGCAGCAGGGCCTGTCGCTGCATGGTGTCGAGCAGAAGTCCGGCGGGCGGTGGAAGGCCGTCGTCGTCGGGTCGTACGAGCGCGGTGACCGGGCCGTCACCGTCCAGAAGCTCGCGGAGCTGGCCGACTTCTACGGCGTCCCCGTGGCGGAACTGCTACCTGAGGGTCGGGTTCCGTCCGGGGCGGAGCCCGCCACCAAGATCGTGATCAACCTGGAACGGCTGCAACAGCTCCCAGCGGAGAAGGTGGGTCCGCTGGCCCGCTACGCGGCCACCATCCAGAGCCAGCGCGGCGACTACAACGGCAAGGTGCTGTCCATCCGCACCGAGGACCTGCGCTCGCTGGCCATCATCTACGACATGTCGCCGGGCGAGCTCACCGAGCAGCTCATCGACTGGGGTGTGCTGCCGCCGGAGGCCCGGCCCGCCAAGGAGGACTGAGCCGAACCGGGCCCGCACCCCTCGCGGGCCCGGTCACCCCACTCCTGTCAGCGGGTGGCCCGCAACCGGTGGGCTATCCGCCCGATCCGGTCCAGGACTCCGTTGACGAACCTCGGCGAGTTGTCCGTCGACAGGGTCCTGGCCAGTTCGACCGCCTCGTCGATGGCGACGGCGTCGTCGACGTCGTCGGCCCAGAGCAGCTCGTAGAGACCGAGGCGGAGCACGGCCCGGTCCACGGCCGGCATCCTGGCCAGGGTCCACCCCTCGGCGTACTGGGAGATCAGTTCGTCGATCCTGGCCCGGTTCGCCGTGACCCCCTCGACCAACGTGACGGTGTACTCCCGGACGGGGGGCAGGTCGGGGTGGCCCATCCGCTCGGTCAGCATGGTCACCGCGTCCTCGCCGCGCACGTCGGCCTCGAACAGGATGTCGACCGCGCGTTTACGGGCCTTGCTGCGGGCGCCCATTACGAGTTCACGCGCCCCAGGTAACGACCGTCGCGGGTGTCGACCTTGACCTTGTCCCCCGTGTTGAGGAACAGGGGCACCTGGATCTCCGCGCCGGTCTCGAGGGTCGCCGGCTTGTTGCCCCCGGTGGAGCGGTCGCCCTGGAGACCGGGGTCGGTGTGCTGCACGACGAGCTCGACCGAGGCCGGCAGTTCGACGTAGAGCGGGGTGCCCTCGTGCACCGCCACGATCGCCGTCTGGTTCTCCAGCATGAACTTGGCGGCGTCCCCGACCGTCTCGGCCGGCACCGGCAGCTGGTCGTAGGTCTCCGCGTCCATGAACACGAAGTCGCCGCCGTCGGGGTAGAGGTAGGTCATCTCGCGCTTGTCGACGTTGGCGGTCTCCACCTTCACACCGGCGTTGAAGGTCTTGTCGACAACCTTGCCGGACAGCACGTTCTTCAGCGTGGTGCGGACGAACGCACCACCCTTGCCGGGCTTGACGTGCTGGAACGACACCACGGACCACAACTGTCCGTCGAGGTTGAGCACCAGTCCGTTCTTGAGGTCGTTAGTGCTGGCCACTGTGGTGGTCTCTCCTGTGATACATGGCCCCAAACATGGGCCGGTACA
Organism: Actinoalloteichus spitiensis RMV-1378; assembly: GCF_000239155.1. Lineage (GTDB taxonomy): Bacteria > Actinomycetota > Actinomycetes > Mycobacteriales > Pseudonocardiaceae > Actinoalloteichus_B > Actinoalloteichus_B spitiensis. Next base: position 3,181 of record NZ_AGVX02000191.1, on the reverse strand, counting down.
TGGGCGTGCCGCGGCCCTGCGGTGCGCACGGCCGCGGCGATACGGGTCTCAGCCTGTCGCGTCAGACGACCACGAGATCCTTCGTGGTCAGGGTGAGGAGCTCGGGGCCGCCCTCGCGCACGACCAGCGTGTCCTCGATGCGCACACCGCCCCGGCCAGCGAGGTACACGCCGGGCTCGACGGTGACCGCCATACCTTCCTCGAGTGTACCGTTGCCCAGCTGCGACAGCGTTGGTGCCTCGTGGACCTCCAGGCCGACCCCGTGGCCCAGACCGTGCAGGAACCGCTCCCCGTGGCCCGCGGCCTCGATGACCGACCGGGAGGCGGTGTCGACGTCGCGCAGCGCCACTCCCGGCGCCAGCGCCTCCCTGCCGGCCGCCTGCGACCGGGCCACCACCTCGTAGAGCTCCCGCTGCCAGTCGGCTGGCTCCCCGAGCACGACCGTCCTGGTCATGTCCGAGTGGTAGCCGTCGACCAGCGCGCCGAAGTCCATCTTGACGAAGTCACCGGCGGCCAGCACGGCCTCGGTGGGGCGGTGGTGGGGCACCGCCGAGTTCGGCCCGGCCGCCACGATGGTGTCGAAGGAGGGGCCAGCGGCACCGTTGGCGACCATCCGGCGCTCGAGCTCGCGGGCCACCTCCAGCTCGGTCCGCCCCGGCCGGAGCTCGCCCTCGGCGATCAGCTCGGCCAACGCCCGGTCGGCGGCGGCGCAGGCCATCCGCAGCGCCTCGACCTCACCCTCGTCCTTGATCGCGCGCAGGCCCTCGACCAGCCGGGGGGCCCGGACCAGCTCGACGTCCCCCGCCGCCTCGGCCAGGGTGTCCAACCCGTCGACGGTCACGTGCTGCGACTCGAACCCGGCCCGGCGGATCGCCGAACCACCCCGCGAGGCCCGTTCCGCCAGGGCGGCCCCACTGCGGCGCTCGATGATCCGGTCGAGATCGGGGACCTCGACGCCGGCCTGGGTCAGGTACCGGCCGTCGGTGCAGAAGATGGTGCGGGACTCGTCGTCGGCCGAGTCCCCGGCGTGGACGAGCAGGGCGGCGTTGGACCCGGTGAAACCGCTGAGGTACCGGACGTTGAGCAGGTCGGTGACGAGCAACGCGTCGATCTCCCGCTCGCGCAGCAGCTCGCGCAGCGCCCCACGGCGGCGAAGGTGTGTCTCTGGCATGTCGAGCAGCCTAGTTTCCCCGGAACCCGCCGCCGACCCGTTCCTCCCCGTCGTCCCGATCGGCCTCGCCGCGCCGTGCGAGACGGATGGCTCCTACCGGGCACATCTCCTCGGCCAGCCGCACCGCCGCCGCCCGTCCCACCGGGGGCTCCGGGTCGAGGAGGACCACGACGCCGTCGGACTCCCCCTGGTCGAAGACCCCCGGAGCGAGCTGGGCGCACTGGCCGGAGGCGACGCAGCGGTCGGCGACCACCGCGACCCGGAGCGCGCCCGCCTCCGCGCCACCGCCGGGCGCTCCCCCGCTCGCCGGGTGTTCTTCCGCGCTCACCAGGTCACCGGCAGGGCGCGGACCCCGTAGACGAAGCCGTCGTCCTTGAAGGCGAGCCGCCCGATCTCGGTCGCCAGCCGGAGCGTGGGCAGGCGACGTGCCACCGCCCCGACCACCTCCTGGAGCTCGATCCTGGCGAGGGCGTGGCCGAGGCACTGGTGCACCCCGTGACCGAAGGCGAGGTGCCGGCGGGAGTTCCTGGTCAGGTCGAGGCTGTCTGGCTCGGGGAACACGTCCTCGTCCCGGTTGGCCGGCCCCAGCAGCACCAGGACCCCCTCCCCTGCCCGGATCCGCACGCCGCCGAGCTCGACGTCCGCGATCGCCACCCTCCGGGGGAAGAACTGGGCGGCGGTGGTGTACCGGAGCAGCTCCTCGACGGCGACCGCCACCCTGGCCTCGGTCGGTTCCTCGGCGAGCCAGGCCAGCTGGTCCGGGTGGCGGAGCAGTGCGAGCAGGCTCAGCGCCACCGTGTTGGAGGTCGTCTCGTGCCCGGCCAGCAGGACCATCGTCGCCAGCGCGACCACCTCGTCCCGGCTCAGCCGGCCGGTACCCCAGTGCTCCACCACGAGACGGCTGATCACGTCGTCTCCGGGCTGTTCGCGCCGCTCGCGCACGAGCGCCGTCATCGCCGCCCGCAGCTCACCGAGCACCCCGGCCAGCAGCGCCGGGTCCGGTTCGGTCGCCTGGATGAGAGCGGAGTGCCGCTCGAAGAAGAGCCGAACGCCACCGGGAAGCCCCAGCACGCGGGAGATGGTCATGGCCGGCAGGGGAACCGCGAGCCGGGCCACCAGGTCCGAGGGACGGTCGTCCCCCCGCACCCGGTCGAGAAGCCGCCCCGCGTCGGCACGCACCGCCGGCCGGTGCGCCTCCATCGCGCGGGGGAGGAAGTGCCGGCTCAACGTCAACCGGTAGTGCCGGTGCTCCGGCGGGTCGAGGTTCACCAGGCTCAGTCCCCGGGCGACCGGAACCGGCGGAGCCACCTCGGGGAAGCCGGGGCGGGTCGGATCGGCGCTGAACCGTTCGTCCCGCAGCACCGACCTCACCTCCTCGTACCGGGAGACGACCCACGCCCGCGCCCCATTCCAGAGCGTCACTCGCGAAACGGGTTCACGCCGCTGATTCGAACAGCGCGAAGGAGGGTGGAGCGGACACCGCCGGGAGAGCGGAAAACGGGGTTCCTCGGGCAGGACGGTTGTCATCGACTGTTCGCAATCGGACGGTGGGACGGACAATTCGGCCGCCGGAACGGGAAACACCGCACCGGGCACGCGCGGGAACGCTCCCGCCAGGGATGCGTCGTCCGCTGGCCCACAGCGTCGTCGGGGTTGTCCCCCCAGGTCGCGCCGGTGCGATACCGCCGCCGCGCCGGCCCGCCGGGGAGTGGTCGACTCCCCGCGCGGCACCTGGCGACGGGGGACAGCTTAGGCCCCGACCATCCTTGGAACCAATTCCGTCGTACCACCCCATCGGGTTAAATTCCCCGATCGCTCCGACCCGGCGGACCGCGCCCGTGGGCGAAAACCCGAGATTCGAAAGAACACTCGGAATTGTTGTCTGAGTGAGCAAACAGTTCGACGATCGCCGGCGCGTTTTCCGCGTCCCGGCGGTACCGAACGGCGGGCCGACCGGGGGCCGGCGCGGGCCACCCGAGGTGGCGACAGCGGGCCCGGTCGGCCCCCGCG
>NZ_AGVX02000192.1 GCF_000239155.1 Actinoalloteichus spitiensis RMV-1378 | reverse complement strand
ACCGGTCGACCCCGACGTGAAGATCACATACGCCGCCGCGTCACCGGGAACGGCTACCCGCACCGGGGAGTCATCGGTGGCCTCCAGCTCAGCCAGTGTGGCCGCCTGGTCGAGCACCGCGACGGGTACGTCGAGATCCAGGTCCTCGGGCTGCCAGCCGGTGGCGGTGAGGACGTGGGTGATCCCGGCGTCGGAGAGCATGAACCCGATCCGCTCGGCCGGGTACCACGGGTCCAAGGGCACCATCACCCCACCAGCCCGCATCACCGCGAGCATGCCCACGACCATCTCCACCGACCGGGGCAGCAACAACCCGACCCGGGTCTCCAGTCCCACACCCCGACCCCGCAGGAACCGGGCCAACCGGTTGACCCGGGAGTCCAACTCGGCGTAGGTCAGCGTGGTCGTCCCGGATTCCACCGCGACCGCCCCGGGACGGGCCTGCGCCTGCCGGGACACCAGCTCGGCGAAGGGCACCGGGTCCACCGCCGCACCCCGGTCGTTCCACTCCACGACCTGGGTGTGCCACTCCGCCGGCGACAAGACGGCGAGGGCACTCAGCCTGCGGGTAGGGTGGTCGGCCATCCCGGCCAGTGTCCGGATGAGACGGACCACCAGCGCGTCGACCGTGGAGCGGTCGAACAGGTCGGTGGCGAACTCGACGAAGCCGTCGACGCCTCCGGCTCTTCCACCTTCGGCGTGCCGTTCGGTGACGCTGAACAACAGGTCGAACCGGGCCGCCCCGGTGTCCGCCTCCACGGGGGCGACCCGGAGGCCGGGCAGCTCGAACTCGGCGTCCGGGGAGTTCTGCATCGCGAGCGCGACCTGGAACAGCGGGTGGTGCGCCGGGCTGCGGTGGGGGTTGAGCACCTCCACGAGCTGGTCGAACTGGATGTCCTGGTGCGCGTATGCGGCGAGGCTGGTTTCCCTGACGCGCCCCACCAGTTCCTCGGCGGTCGGGTTGCCGGAGGTGTCGGTCCGCAGCACCAGGGTGTTGACGAAGAATCCGACCAGGCCGTCCAGTGCCTCGTCGCCCCGCCCCGCCGTGACGGTGCCGAGCGGGATGTCGTTACCGGCGCCGAGGTGGCTGAGCAGTGCGGCCACTCCCGCCTGGAGAACCATGAAGACCGTGGCGCTGCACCGGCGGGCGAGGCCGGTGATCCGCTGGTGCAGTTCGGCGTCGATCTGGAACGGGGCGGTGCCGCCCCGGTAGGTGGCGGTGGCCGGGCGGGGGCGGTCGGTGGGGAGGTCGAGTACTTCTGGGGCGCCGGCGAGTTGCCGTCTCCAGTAGTCGAGCTGGTGGGTGAACAACGGGGTGGGCGTGTCGTGGTCGCCGAGCAGCTGCCGCTGCCACCGCGCGTAGTCGGGGTACTGGACGGGGAGCGGCGCCCACTCCGGCGGGCGGTTCTCCTGACGGGCCGCGTAGGCGGTGACCAGGTCCTGGGCCAGCGGGGCCAGCGACCATCCGTCGCCGGCGATGTGGTGCAGCAGGACCAGGAGTACGGCCTCGGTCGGCCCCGTGGTGAGGAGGCTGGCGCGGACGGGGATTTCCGACGTCAGGTCGAACGTGTGCTGGGCCGCCTCGGTGAGGGCGTCGGCCAGTCCGTCCTCGGGGACGGTGGTGTCCAGGAGGTCGGGGATCGCGCTGTCCGGAGCGAGGACCACCTGGTGCGGTTGGCCGTCGGTCTCGGCGAAGACGGTGCGCAGCGCCTCGTGGCGTCGGACGACGTCGGCGAGGGCGGCGCGCAGCGCGGCCCGGTCGAGCTGGCCGGTCAGGCGCAGCGCGATCGGCATGTTGTAGGTGGTTGAGGGGCCCTCGAGCTGGTGTTGGAACCAGAGCCGCCGCTGGCCGTAGGACAGCGGCAGCACTGCGGGTCGTTCGGTGCGGGCGGTCACGGTCACCGAGTCCCCTGCTCTGGTCGCGTCGGTGAGCCGGGTCGCCAGCGAGGCCGGGGTGGGTGCCTCGAAGAGTGCGCGGATGGGCAGTTCGACCCCGAGCGCCGTCCTGATTCGGCTGATCAGCCGGGTGGCGAGCAGGGAGTGGCCACCGAGGTCGAAGAAGCTGTCGTCGACGCCGACCTTGGGCAGGGTGAGCACCTCGGCGAAGGCTGAGCAGAGGATTTCCTCCTGGGCGGTGCGGGGTTCCCGGCCGCTGGCCCCGGCCAGCAGTTCGAAGTCGGGGGCCGGCAGGGCCCGCTGGTCCAGTTTGCCGTTGACGGTGAGGGGCAACGTGGACAGGGTGACGAACGCGCCGGGGACCATGTGTTCGGGCAGGGTTTGGGCCAGGTGGGTCCGCAGGTCGCTCGCCGTCGGCGGTGAGTCGGGGTTCTCGGGGACGAGGTAGCCGACGATCCGCTGGTCACCTGGTTGGTCCTCGCGGACGATGACCGCGGCCTCTGCTACCTGGGCGTGGGTGCTGAGCACGGTCTGGATCTCGCCGAGTTCGACGCGGAAACCTCGGATCTTGACCTGCCGGTCGGCCCGCCCCAGGTAGTCGAGACCGCCGTCGTCCAGGGGGCGGGCGAGGTCACCGGTGCGGTAGAGCCTCGCGCCGGGCGGGCCGTAGGGGTCGGCGACGAAACGGGTGGCGGTGAGGCCGGGGCGGTGTTGGTAACCGCGGGCGAGGCCGGCTCCGCCCACGTAGAGCTCGCCGACGACGCCGGGCAGCACGGGGCGGAGGAAGTCGTCCAGGACGTGGACCCGCAGGTCGGGGATCGGTACCCCAATGCGGCTCCCGGTGTCCTCGTCGGCCATTTCCCTGGTCAGGGCGAGATGGGTGACGTGGACGGTGGTTTCGGTGATGCCGTACATGTTGACCAGGGACGGCCGCTCGGGTCGTGCTTCGTACCAGTCGCGGAGACGACCGGGTTCGAGCGCCTCGCCGCCGAAGACGACGGCGCGCAGTCGCGACAGCGCGGAGGCGTGGGCGCGGTCCCGGTCGGCGCGGGCCAACTGGTAGAAGGCGGAGGGTGTCTGGTTCAGGACGGTGACGCCTTCGGCGTCGAGCAGGTCGAGGAACTCGTGGGGAGATCGAGTGGTGGTGTGGGGCACGATGACGAGGCGCCCGCCGTGCAGGAGGGGTCCCCAGATCTCCCAGACGGAGAAGTCGAAGGCGTAGGAGTGGAACAGCGTCCACACGTCGTCCGGGGAGAAGTGGAACCAGGGGTCGGTGGCGGTGAAGAGGCGGACGACGTTCCGGTGTGGGATGACGACGCCCTTGGGGATGCCGGTGGACCCGGACGTGTAGATGACGTAGGCCGTGTTGTCGGGCAGGAGCGGTGCGGGGCGGTCGCGGTCGGTGAGGTCCTCGGTGGGGAGGGCCGCGAGCTCGGCGAGGGTGCCGGGGTCGTCCAGGGCCACGAGGGACAGGCCACTGGCCCGGAGGGCCGCGAGGGGGGCGTCCGATGTGGCCAGGGCGTAGGCGGGCCGGCTGTCGGCGATCATGAACGCGAGTCGGTCCGCCGGGTGCGTCGGGTCGAGCGGCAGATATCCCGCGCCTGCCTTCAGCGTGGCGAGGACACCGATGACCATCTCGGCTGAGCGAGACGTGGCCAGGGCGACCATGGTCTCGGGTCCGACGCCGCCGGCGGTGAGCAGTCGGGCTACCTGGTTGGCCCGGGCGTTCAGCTCGGCGTAGGTGAGCTGGTTCCCGCCGGTGGTCACCGCGATCGCGTCGGGGGTGCGCCGTACCTGCGCCTCGAAGAGGTCGACCAGGGTGAGTCGTGGGGCGTCGGGGCCGCTGGGGGTCCCCCTGGCGCCGCTGGGCGCCGGGAGGTCGTCGCGCGAGCCGGCCGCGCGGTCGTCGGCGGGCAGTGCCAGGTCGAGCGTGGCCACGCGCCGGTCGGGGTGGGTGACCAGCTGGTCGAGGGCCGTTCGGAAGCGCTGCGCGATCGTCGAGGCCGTGTGGTCGTCGAACACGTCTGGGCGGTACTCGAAGCGCAGGGTGAGGCCTGCCGGTTCCTGCACGACGGCGAGGCTCAGCGGGTAGTGGGTCGTGTCGTTGCCGGTGATCCCGGTGATCTCCAGGCCATCGTCGACGCTGGTGAACGCGTCCCTGTCCACGGGGTAGTTCTCCAGCACGGTGTTGGTGTCGAACAGTTCCCCGACACCGACGGATCGCTGGAGGTCGGCGAGCCGGACGTGGTGGTGGTCCGACAGTGCGGCCTGTTCGCCCTGGATCCGGGTGAGCAGGGCGATCACCGGTTCCTGGGGGCGGAGGCGGACGCGGACGGGCAGGGTGTTGATGAACAGGCCCACCATCCTCTCGATGCCGGGAACGGCGGCGGGACGGCCGGACACCGTCGAGCCGAACACCACGTCGCCTCGGCCGGTGAGCCGGTGCAACAGCAACGCCCACGCAGCCTGGACCAGGGTGTTGGTGGTGAGGCCGTGCTCGCGGACGAAGCCGGTGAGGCGGCTCGTGCCGTCGGCGTCGACGCGCACGACGAGGTGCTTCGGGAGGACGACGTCGCGGCGCGGACCGGCCGGGTCCACCCGGGTCGGTTCCGCCAGGCCCGCCATCGCCCGCTGCCAGACGGCGAGGGACGCGCCCTGGTCCTGGTCGACGAGCCAGGCCAGGTAGTCGCGGTAGGCGGGGGCGTCGGGGAGACCCGTGGTGCCGCCCGCCAACCGGTAGAGGCTGAAGAGGTCGTCGAGCAGCAGCGGTGTCGACCAGCCGTCCACGAGGATGTGGTGGTGCGTGAGCACGAGGCGGTGTTCGTCGGCGCCGGTCCGGATCAGGGTGCAGCGGACCAGCGGGGGCTGGGTGAGGTCGAACCGTTCGTTCCGGTCGTCGTCGACCAGGGCGGCGACCTCACGTTCTCGCCGGGCGGCGGGGATGCCGGTCAGGTCGTGTTCCCGCCACGGCGTGCTGGTCGGTGCCGGGACGACCTGCACGGGCGTGTCGAGGTCGGTGTGGTGGAAACCGGCGCGCAGGGTGGGGTGCCTGCGCAGCAGCCCGTCCGCGGCGGCCCGCAGGGCGTCCTTGTCGAGCGAGCCGCGCAGGGTGAGTACGGTCTGCACGGTGTAGACGTCGTGGTCCTCGTCGTAGGCGGCGTGGAACAGCAGGCCCTCCTGCAACGGGGCCAGCGGTAGCACGTCGACGAGGTCGGGGTGTTCCCCTTCCAAGCGGTCCAGTTGGGACTGGCTGAGCGTGACCAGGGGGAGGTCTGAGGGTGTCCGGCCTCCGGTGCCCGGTTTCGCGGCGTGGGCAACGAGCCCGCGCAGGGCGCTGAGCCAGTCCTCGGCCAGGGCGTGCGCGTCGACGTCGGACAGCGCGTCCGAGGACCAGGAGACGCGGACGATCAGGCGGGGACCGTCCGGACCGTCCTCGGTCAGGGCGTTGATCTCGATCGGGTGACTCGGGGTGTCCTCGTCGATGTCCGCGGACATCACGGCGCCCTCGGGGGCGGGTCCCCAGTCCTCGGTGTCGGGCGCGCCGAAACGGCCGAGGTAGTTCATGCTGATCTGGGGTTCGCCGGAGGCGGCGAGCCGGGCGCGGGTGCGGGGATTGAGGTAGCGCAGGAGTCCGTAGCCGATCCCGTTGTCGGGGATCGCGCGCAGCTGTTCCTTGACTCGTTTGAGGAGGCGGCCGGCGCTCGGCCCGCCGGAGACGGTGTCGTCCCAGCTGAACACTCCGGGGTCCAGGCGCACCGGGTGCTGGCTGGTGAACCAGCCGATTGTGCGGGAGAGGTCGACGGCGTCTCCGAGGTGTTCTTCCCGGCCGTGCCCCTCCAGGTTGATCAGCAGCGGCCCGGCGGTGCCGCGGCGGTGGACGAGCGCCGCCGCGAATCCGCTGAGGAGGACGTCGTTGACCGTGGCGTGGAACGCGGCGGGAACCGCCCCCAGCAGGGGCCGGGTGTGCTCGGGGTCGAGGGCGGTCACCAGGTTGCCGCGTCGGGCCGGGCGTCGACCTGGGTGGGGGGCGGTGCCGCCGAGGGTGGTGTCCAGTTCGGCGGTGGTGTTCTCCCAGTGTTCGAGTTCGGCTTCCCTGGCAGGGGTGGTGGCGTCGTCGGCGAGCAGGTGTGCCCACCGGCGGAAGGAGGTCCCCACCGGGTCGAGCGTCGGGGTCGTGCCGGCCGCCAGGGCCTCGTAGGCGGCGCGGAGGTCGGGGAGCAGGATGCGCCAGGACACGCCGTCGACGACGAGGTGGTGCAGGGTGAGCAGCAACCGTCCTGGCCGGTCGGCTCCGGCGTCGAACCAGGTGAGGTCGACGAGGTGCGCGGCGGGGTCGAGCCTGGCCCTGGCGGTCTCGGCGCATCCCGCCACGAGGGCGGACAGGTCCCCCGGGGGCAGCGCGGTGATGTCCACCCGGTGGAGGACGTCGTCGACCTGGACAGCGTCCGCCGGGTGGACGACGGGGTTCCACTCGTCGTCACCGGGGTCGAGGCGGAGCCGGAGGGCGTCGTGGTGGTTGAGAACGGCGCGGACCGCGGCCGCCAGCACGCCGTGGTCCAGGCCGGGTGGGGTCTGGACCAGCATCGACTGGTTGAAGGAGGCGACGCCGGCTTCCTGGTCCCGGAGCCACGCGCTGATCGGGGTGAGTGGTAGGGGGCCGGTGGGGACGTCGGGGGCGGTGATCGCGGTCTCGGTCCTGGCGGCGGAGGCCAAGGCGGCCGGGGTGCGGTGGGCGAAGACGTCGCGGGGGCTGAGGAGGAGTCCGGCACGGCGGGCGCGGGAGACGAGCTGGATCGACATGATGCTGTCGCCACCCAGCTCGAAGAAGCTGTCCTCGGCGCCCGCCTCGGGCAGACCGAGCACCTCGGCGAAGATGGCGCACAGGGTGTGCTCGGCCGGGGTGCGGGGCCCACGGGACCGTCGGTCGGCGGGCGCCGCTTCCGGGGTGGGCAGGGCGGCCCGGTCGAGTTTTCCGCTGCTGGTGACCGGGAGCTGGTCGAGGGCGACGAACGCGGCCGGCACCATGTGCTCGGGCAGGGTGGCCGTGAGGTGGGCGCGGACCTGGTCGACGTCCGCGCCGTCGACGGCGACGTAGGCGACGAGGCGGGTGGCGGGGTGGTCCCGCCGTCCGTCGGTGTGCGCCAGCACCGCGACCTGCCGCACGCCGGGGCAGGCGGCGACGGCGGCTTCGACCTCACCGAGTTCGATCCGGAACCCGCGGACCTTGACCTGGTCGTCGGCGCGCCCGAGGTAGTCCAGGGCGCCGTCCCTCCGCTGGCGAACGAGGTCACCTGTCCGGTACATGCGGTCGCCACCCAGCCCGTGGAGGTGCGCGAAGGGGTCGGCCACGAAGTGGGCTGCGGTGAGTTCGGGACGGCGCAGGTATCCCCGAGCGAGGCCGGCTCCGGCGAGGTACAGCTCCCCGGTGGTGCCGGGGGGGACGGGACGCAGCGCCCGGTCGAGCACGTAGGCGCGGGTGTTGAGCAGGGGGCGTCCCACCAGGGGGCGGTCGCTGTCGGCGATCCGCCAGGACAGGGCTTCCACGGTGCACTCGGTGGGGCCGTACAGGTTGTGGCCGGTCAGTCCGGGCACGGCGCGGAGGCGCCGCCACAGCGCGGCGCTGGTGGCCTCGCTGCCCACGCTGAGGACGGTGGGGGCGTGCCGGCTCCCGTCGAACAGACCGAGGTTGAGCAGCTGGTCCAGGTAGGAGGGGACGACGTCGATGAAGTCGATGCGCTGGTCGTGGGCGTAGCGGAGGAGGGCGTCGGCGTCCAGCCTGTCGGTCTCGTCGATGACGTGGACCTGGTGACCGGCCAGCAGCCAGAGCAGGACGTCCCAGGACGCGTCGAAGGTCCAGGTGGTCAGGTGCATCGCCCGCAACTGGCGTCCCGCCGTGGGGGCGGCCTGGGCGAGCGGTGCGAGTACCTCCGCGTGGTAGGCGTGGTACAGGTTGGCCAGTGACCGGTGCTCGACCACCACTCCCTTGGGCTGGCCGGTGGACCCCGAGGTGTGGATGACGTAGGCCGGGTTGGACGGGGAGAACGGGCGACGGCGGTCGCCGTCGTCGATCGGCCCCGCCGCCTCGACCCGGAGGTCGGGGTGGTCGATGAGGAGGCGGGGCAGCTCCGGCGAGGCGGGGATGGCTGGTTCGATCGCCCCTGTCGTCAGCAGCAGGTTCGGGGCGGTGTCCCGCAACAGGAAGGAGAGCCGCTCGTCGGGATGGGCGGGGTCGAGGGGGACGTAGCCGGCGCCGGTCCTGAGGACGCCGAACACGGCCGTGGGGAAGTCGGTGGTGCGCGGCAGCGCGACCGCTACCAGGTCCTCCGGGCCGATGCCCCGGCGGAGGAGCGCCCGGGCCAGCCGGTTGGCCTCCGCGTCGAGTTCGGCGAAGGTGAGGCTGGTCGTCCCGGCGACGAGCGCGGTGGCGTCCGGGGTGGTCGCGGCTCGTTCGGCGAGCAGATCGGCGACGTTGGTGGTGGGCACCGGTCCGGCGGTGTCGTTCCAGCCGAGGAGGGCCTGCCGGAGTTCGTCCCCGCTGAGCACCGGCAGGTGGCTCACGGGGAGGTCCGGGTCGGTGGCGACGGCGCCGAGCACGCGGCACAACCTGTCGACGAGGGCCGCGGCGGTGTCGCGGTCGAACAGGTCGGTGGCGTACTCGAGGACACCGTCCATTCCGGCGGGGGTTCCCTGGGGGGTCCACCGCTGACCGAGGTCGAGGGAGAGGTCGAACTTGGACACACCGGGGTGGACGGGTTCGACCGTGAGCGAGCACCCGGGCAGGGCGTACTCGGTCGGTGTGTCCTCCTGGAAGGCCAACATCACCTGGAACAGGGGGTGCCGGGAGAGGGTCCGTTCCGGGGCGACCGCGTCGACGACCCGTTCGAAGGGCATGTCCTGGTGGGCGAACGCAGCGAGGTCGGTTCGGCGGACCCGGTCCAGCAGTTCGCGGAACGTCGGGTCGCCCGAGGTGTCGGTGCGCAGTACCACCGTGTTGACGAACAGTCCGACGACGTCGGTGAGCGCGTCGTCGGTCCGACCGGCGACGGGGGTGCCGACGGGGATGTCCTCCCCCGCTCCGAGGCGGGTCAGGAGCGCGGCGAGTGCGCTCTGGACCACCATGAAGACGGTGACGCCGCAGGCGCGGGCCAGGTCGACCAGGGCGGTGTGCGCGGCGGCATCGAGGTGGAGGGGGAGGACGGCGCCGTGGTTGCTGGCCTCGGTGGGACGGGGCCGGTCGGTGGGCAGGTCGAGGCGGTCGGGGATGCCGTCGAGGGCCGTCCGCCAGTACTCGCGTTGCTGGGCGAGCACGCTGTCCGGATCGGTGTCGGAACCGAGGACCTCCCGCTGCCAGTGGGTGTAGTCGGCGTAGCTCACCGCCGGTTCGGGCAGGTCGGGCTCGGTGCCGGCGACTCGTGCCGTGTAGGCGTCGACGAGGTCGCGGACGAGCACCGCCATCGACCAGCCGTCGCCGACGAGGTGGTGCAGGACGAGCAGCAGGAGGTGGTCGTCGGCGGTGGAGGTGAAGAGGTCCGCGCGCAGTGGCGCCTCGGCGGCGAGGTCGAAGCCGCGGCTGGCGGCGTCCGTGAGGACTGCGGGCAGGTCGGCGTCGGCGGTGCGGTGGACCTCGAGCGCGGGCGCGGCGCGGTCGAGGTCGAGGAGTTGCTGGCGCGGGGTTCCGTCGACCTCGGGGAAGGTGGTGCGCAGGCTGTCGTGGCGGGCCGTGACGTCCCGCAGCGCGGCTCGGAGGGCGTCGTGGTCGAGGGTGCCGTGGAACCGGAGGCCTACGGGGATGTTGTAGGTGGCGTCCGCCCCGGTCAGCCGGTCGAGGAACCACAGTCCCCGTTGTACCGGGGAGAGCGGGACGGGTTGGTCGGTGTCGCTCCGGCGGTCCAGGCGTGGGCGCGCGGCACCGTTCGCGCGGAGCACCGGTGCGAGTTCCGCCACGGTGCGGTGGTTGAAGACGGCCCCGAGGGTGATCTCGACGCCGAGGAGGTTCCTGATGCGGCTGGCGAGCTTCGTGGCCAGCAACGAGTGGCCTCCGAGTTGGAAGAAGTCGTCGTCGACCCCGACGACGTCGACACCGAGGACCTCGGCGAAGACCGAGCACAGCACCTCCTCGTCCGGGGTGCGCGGTGCCCGCTGGTGGCTGTCGCGGTGGGTCCTCGCCGGTTCCGGCAGCGCGGTCCTGTCGATCTTCCCGTTGGGGGTGACCGGCATCGTGTCGAGGACGACGACGTCGCCGGGCACGAGGTGCGCCGGCAGGCTGGCGGTGAGGTGCGCGCGGAGCCGCGCGGGGACGTCCTCGCCGCCGCTCGGGGCCGCGCCGCCGGCGGTGGTTCCCGCCGGCTCTCCGGGGGTCAGGACCACGTAGGCGACCAGACGGCGGTCCTCCTCGGTGTCGCCACGTGGGACGACCACGGCCTGGTCGACCTCGGGGTGGTCGGCGAGGACCGCCTCGATCTCGCCCGGCTCCACTCGGAAGCCGCGCAGCTGGAGCTGGTCGTCGGTGCGGCCGACGAACTCCAGTTCGCCGTGCGGCAGCCACCGGACCAGGTCACCGGTGCGGTACATCCGCTCGCCGTGCTGGCCGTGGGGGTTGGCGACGAAGCGTTCCGCTGTCAGTTGGGGGCGTTTCCAGTAGCCCCGGGCGAGTCCGGCTCCGGACACGTAGAGTTCGCCGACCACCCCGACGGGTAAGGGACGCAACGCGGCGTCCAGCACGTGTGCCCGGGTGTTGATGACGGGCCGGCCGATGGGGGGTGGACCGTCGAGTTCGGATGACAGCGGGTCGCTCATGGTGACCGCGACGGTGCTCTCCGTCGGCCCGTACGCGTTGATCATGCGCCGGTCGGCGGCGGCCCAGCGCCGCACGAGGGCGGGAGGGCAGGCTTCTCCCCCGACGGCCAGCACGAGACCGGGCGGCAGTGCGTCGGGGGGCAGTGTCGCGAGGAACGCCGGCGGCAGGAGCACGTGGGTGACGCCGTGGGTGGCGACCGTCTCGGTGAACTTCTCCCCCAGCAGGGACGTGCCGGTGCGGCCGTCGTCGGGGTCGAGCACGAGGGCCGCTCCGGTCAGCAGGGCTTCCGACAGTTCCCACCAGGCGGCGTCGAAGCTCGGGGAGGCGAACTGGAGGATCCGGGACTCGCGGGTGACTCCCAGCCGCTCGGTCAGGGTCGCCACCAGGCTGGCGGTGCCGGCGTGGGTGACGACGACGCCCTTGGGGCGGCCGGTGGAGCCGGAGGTGTAGATGACGTAGGCGGCCTGGCCAGGGCGGACGGGGAGGTCGGGTCCCGGGTGCGTCGGCTGCTGGCGGAGCGCCGCACTGCTCTCCTCGGCGTCGAGCTCCACCGTGGGGGTCCGACCGGGGACGACATCGGTCAGGCCTCGCCGGGTCAAGACGAGGGCCGCGTCGCTGTCGGTGAGCAGGAAGGCGATGCGCTCGGCCGGGTAGGCGGGGTCGATCGGCACGTAGGCCGCACCGGCCCGCTGCGTGGCGAGCACGGAGACCACGAAGTCGACCGAGCGGGGAAGCACCAGCGCGACGCGGTCCTCCTGGCGCACGCCCGAGGCGACGAGGTGGTGGGCGAGCTGGTTGGCCCGGGCGTCCAGCTCGCGGTAGGTCAGGGCGGTGTCCCCGCACAGGAGTGCGACATCGTCCGGGTGCTCGGCGACGCGCGCGGCGAACTGCTCGAGCACGGTGGGGCTACCGACTTCGGGGCGGGCGGTGCGGTTCCAGTGGTCGACGGTGGCGTGCCGGTCGGCGGGAGAACCGAGTTCCAGCTGGCCGAGGGGGCGGTTCTCCGCGAGCGCGGCGCCGAAGGTGCGCAGGAAGGCGACGAACTGGCGTTGGTGCCGGTCGACGTCCTCGACGGTGTGCAGGGACAGGTTCGCGACCAGGTCGACGTGCAGCCCTTCGGTCTCGGACCGGTCGAAGACGTAGATCGCCAGGTCGGGGACCGTCGAGGGCCCGTAGCCGACGACCCGGGTGGTGGCGCGGGCACCGGCGAAGTCGAGTTCGTAGACGAAGGGCAGGACGTTGACCACGGTCCGTTGGGCGGGGTGGTCGGCTCCCGCGCCGGCCAGTGCGCGGTCGAGGAGCTGGCTGGGGAAGCGGCGGTGCGGCAGGAGGCGCCGCAGTTCGTCGGCGATCTCGGTGAGCAGATCGCCGACGCGGGTGTGGGGACCGATGGCGAGCCGGATCGGTACGACGTTGGACATCATCGCCGGGGTGGTCCTGCCGCGCCGGGTGGAGCGGGCCGTGACGGGCATGCCGACGATGACGTCGCGTTGGCCGGTGACCGTGGCGAGGTAGGCGATCTGGGCGGCGAGCAGGAACCGGGTGAACCGCACGTTGGCCTCGTCGGCGGCGCGCCGCAGCTCCTGTGTGGTGTCGAGGGGCAGGGCGTACCGGGTGAGGTGGTGCCCCTGGTTCCCGGTCGGGCCGCCGCTGAGGGTCAGGGGGCCGGCGGCGCCGGCGAGGTACTCGGTCCAGAAGGTCCTGTCCCGTTCGAGCTCGCCGGACTCCAGGTAGCGCTGGTTCTCGTCGACCAGTTCGGACAGCGAGCCGAAGGGCGGTGAGCTGGGCTGGTCGCCGGCGACGAGGGCGGTGTACACCTCGGCGACCCGGTTGGTGACGAGTTGGAGGCTGTACCCGTCGAGGGTGATGTGGTGGGCGCGCTGGTACCAGTACCAGCGGCGGGAGGCCGGGTCCGAGAACAGCGCCTGGGTGAAGGAGGGCTCGGCGGTCAGGTCGGCGGGGGTGGCGAGGTCACGGCGGATCCACTCGTCGAGCTCGCCGCGCGGGTCGGGCCCGGACAGGTGCAGGACGTGGAGCGGCCAGGGGCTGGCGTCCGGTTCCTGCCACGGCCCGAGTTCGTCCGAGGCGAACCGGGTGTTCAGCGCGTCCGTCTCGGCGACGACCTGACGGAGCGCCGCCTCGAACAGGGCCGGGTCGATGTCGCCCTGGATCTCGTGGAGCTCCGCGATGTGGTACCCCGCGTCGCTCGGGTCGCGTTGTTGGCCGAACCAGACTCCGGCTTGCGCCGCCAGCAACCTCGTACGCACCGACTCGGTATTCGCCATCGACTCCGCACACCCCGCACTGACATAGAGGTTTTGACTGGCACCAAAACGGAACGTGTTCGCGCACAGCACACAAAGGCGCGATCGGGACCACGCCTTGTGTTCGGTCGTCTCCACGGGACCTTTGGTGCGGTCGGATGCTACCACTGAGGACCGACGGAAGTGCTCGGTTTTCGGACACCAGCAGCGCACCCGAAGCCGAGTCACGGTCAAGTAACAGATCCCGAAACCTAAGCAGAACACTGAGCCATCCGCTATCACGCGCGCATTTGTCCACCAAATCACCGAGAGTGATACGAACAAGTGTTACGTAACAGCACGTAGCTGGTTGAAAAACCAACGACCGCTCGCGTTCCCATGCCTTCGCCCGCGTCGTTCCCGACCACACAAAGTCATCACAACCATGCCGTACGGCTCGAACCCGACATGCGCTTGACATCTGCTCAGCACGCCCACGACGATCATTCGGCGCACAACGAACACCCGGACGCCAGCGGGTTGTGCACCCACACCACACCGGCGCCGGGACGACCAGGAGGGTGCCATGCTCACGAACGAGTTGCCTCGCACCGGATCCAGGACACAAGAAATTCATTTCACGTTCGAGGATCTCGCCCACACCAGAATTCTGACGACGCTGGGCCCGGTACCGGAGACCCTTTTCGCCCTCGACCTCCTCCAACACAACATCAGCGATGCCTTCATTGGATGGAGAAAAGAGGCGAGAACACGGCTAGGAAAGCGCCTAGGCGACCTCCTCACCCTCGCACGTGACTTGTCCCCGGTCGCGAACCTCGTCACACTGACACGGTCCTCGTCCGATCACGTGAAAATAGAACTGAACACGCTGGGAATAAAGAAGTCCCGCAGCCACCAGCTCCGCGACAGCATTCACGAGTTCTACGAGTCGGCCATTCGCTACTTCTGGCCGCAGGTGCACGGATACCTGGAGACCGAACGCGAGTCCGCCGGCCGGATCCTGTTCACCGCCGGGTTCGACAGGCTCCTGGGCACCCTGCACCGGCAGATCCAGTGGACCTCCCCGGTGCTGACCCTCCCCCACACCTCACCAGGCACCCCGAGCCGGGTCACCCTGAACGGGAGCGGGATCATCATCGTCCCCTCGCTGTTCCTGTTCGGCCAGCCGAGACTGTTCCTGAACCGCGCGAACACCGCCAAGCCGCCGATCCTCGTCTACCCCGTCCCGCCCAGTCCGGCGGCGGCCTCGGTGTTGTGGGCAGCCGCGCCCACCGAGCAGTCACTCGCCGCCCTGGTCGGCAACACCCGCGCCGCGGTCCTGCGTTCGCTCACCGACAGCAGGACGACGACGGAGATCGCGAAACGGGTCGGCATTTCGGCCGGTTCGGCCAGCCAGCACGCCACCGTGCTGCGCAACGCAGGCCTGATCACCACACACCGAACCCGGACCGCCGCTATTCACACCATGACTCCGCTGGGCCTCTCCCTGTTCAAGGGCAAATGGGGGAGCTTCAGCCTCTCGTGAAGCCGAGGAAGCCGAAAACCCGAACGCGAGAACGGCCTCCCACCGGCCCGCGCGGTTCCTGGCGCACTGGGGATGAGAGCGGCGGCGAAGCGGTGTTCGACGGGCATGGATTCCTTTTCCACCCCGTCGTCTGGGGCGCCCGTCTTCGACTCCGCTCGCACCAGGGAATCGTCACGCTGGAACAGGTGTCCGTTCGTCCCGAACTCCGCTTCCCACCGGGGCACGGCCTCGACCCGAGCCGACTTGAAGAGGGTCACGGCAACGGAACCTCGAAGGGGCGGCACCGTCGCAGCCCGTTCCGGCGAGGCGACGGGCGAAGTCCTGCTAATCCTCCGCCAAAGCCGGTCCTACACCTGCGGTACACGGCGTTCGGGGGGGGGGGAACGAGATCGGTGGTCGGGCCGGCGGGAATCCGGCCCGACCACCTCAGCAGGGGATGCACGGGAGCGGTGCGGACTCCGGGGCGCCTCCGCCGCGCGGGGAAAGAGCACAGACGGCGTAAGGACGCGGTGAGGTCGCCTAACGTCGAAGCGGCGAGAATGCGTGCGGCCTTGCGGGGACGGCGCCATGAGGACCCGTTCCGCAAGAGGGATCGGCCGGAGCGGGCACCCCCGACCGATCCTCGCGAACTCCAGGTGGAACGGTCAGCTACCGGAACCCGCGGCCTTCTCCATCTCGCGGATGAGGCTCTTGGGACGCATGTCCGTCCAGTTCTCCTCGATGTAGTCGAGGCACGACTGCCGGTCGGTCTCCGTCAACACGACCGTCCAGCCACCGGGCACCTCGGCGAACGAGGGCCAGAGGGAGTACTGCCCCTCGTCGTTGATCAACACGAGGTAGGTGGCGTCCGGGTCTTCGAACGGGTTGGTCATCAGCGTTCCTTTGTCGTCCGTGTCGAGCAGTGTGGTCGCCTGCCGGCCGTCGGGTCGCGCGATCGGCCGGGACGTCGTGTCGGGTGTCCGCTTCGTCTCGAACTGCCAGCCGCGAACCGTCGATCTCCCGGAAACGACTGGTCATCCGGTACCGAACGCGCCGATTCGCCCTATTCCCAGTTCCGCTCCCATTCAATTCGAGGATGGTGCTGAGCGTCAAGGCTTTTCGCCCCACGCTAACAGCGCTGATCAGGACGTTCCTCCCGCTCTCGTTGCTTTCCGGGTTCCTGGGCGCCCTCCTACCGCTCGTCGAGGGCGGGGCCAGCGGGGGCCACCTCGGCCCAGGGTTCGTCGGGATGGTTCACCACCTCCCGGAGCAGGGCACCGAAGGATTCGGCGAGGCGCCGCGCGGTCCCCGGCTCGAACAGGTCGGCGGCGTGCACCAGGACGCCCTCCAACCCGAGGGGCAGCCCCTCGGCGTCCCTCCGCTCCTGGATGTCGAAGTGCAGCTCGAACGGCGTTCTGGCCGGTGGAACCGCCACCGGGGTGGTTCGCACACCGGCCAGCCCCAACGGGGACCAACCGAGGTTCTGGAAGGCGACGACGACCTGGAACAGGGGGTGATGTGCTCGCGATCGAGGTGGGTTGACCTCCTCGACCACCCGTTCGAAGGGGTGCTGTTGGTGTTCGTGGGCGGCCAACACCTCGGCCTGGCACCGGCGAACCAGTTCCCGGAAGGACACGCCTCCTCCGGTGTCCACCCGCAGCACCACGGTGTTCGCGACACAGCCGACCAGCTCCGCCATGTCCTCCCCGTCCCGACCGGCCATCACCAGCCCCACGACCACGTCGTGGCCGGCTCCCCACCGCGTGAGCAGCGCCGCCACCGCCGCCTGGACGACGATGAAGGCGGTCGCGCGGCTCTCCGCCGCCAGCCGGACGACATCCGCGTGGAGAGCGGCGTCGACGCGGAGCGGTGTGTGACCTGCCCGGTTGCTGGCCACCGGCGGCCTGGGTCGGTCGAAGGCCAGGTCCACCGGGGCGCCCAGCCCGGCGAGCCGCTGGCGCCAGTACGCGGAGTGCCTGGCGGCGGGGCTTTCCGGTTGCCGGGGGTCACCCAACGCCTCGGCGAGCCACAGGGTGTGGTCGGCGTACTGGGGGGCTGGTCGGTCCCACCGGGGCCGCTGCCCGCTCCGCCGGGCCCGGTACGCGGTCGCGAGGTCCGCGCTGAGGGGACCGAGCGACCAGCCGTCGACAGCGGAGTGGTGGATCACGAGGACCAGCAGGTGTTCGTCCTCGGCGAGCCGGAGCAGCCTGGCCCGCACCGGCAGCTCGCGGGTGAGGTCGAAGCCGGTGTCCGCGAGGGCAGCGACCTCGTCGTCCTCCTGGCCCGCCGTCATGTCCCCGGCGACGAGCAGGTCGGCGCCTGCGCCCGGAGGCAGGACCTGTTGTCGGGGCGCCCCCTCGACGTACGGGAGTACCGTGCGCAGACTCTCGTGCCGGTCGAGGACGTCGCCGACCGCCGCGCGGAGTGCGTCCGCGTCGAGGGAGCCGACCAGTCGCCAAGCGACGGTGGAGTTGTACGCGCTGTCTGCCCCGTGCAGGTAGTTGACGGTCCAGAGGCGTTCCTGAGCGGCCGAGAGCGGGATCACCTCCGGACGCGTTCTGGGGCCGGGGCGCGGCGAACCGGTGGCACCGGCCCGGTGGGCCAGTGCGGCCGGGGTGGGAGCGGCGTAGAGGTCGCGGACCCTCAGATCCCGGCCCAGCGCCGTGGTGGCGTCGGCCACCAGCCTCATCGCGGTCAGGGAGTCTCCTCCGAGGCCGAAGAAGCTCTCGTCGGGATCGACGCGGTCGCGGCCGAGCACCGCCGCGAAGACGCCGCAGAGCACGTCCTCCACGGGAGTTCTGGGGAGACGGCGCGGGGCGGACGGGGGCGGGGACCCGGGATCGTCGCGGAGCTGCGAGGTGTCGACCTTGCCGTGGCGGTCCAAGGGGAGCCGGTCGGTCACGAGGAAATCGCTGGGTACCAGGTAGCCGGGCAGCACCAGCGCCGCGTGCTCCCGGACCGCCTCGACGTCGAGGCGCGCCGGGGGCGGCGTCTCGGGGCCCTGCCGGGCGGGCTCCGGTACGGGCACCAGGTGGGCAACCAGGCGTTGCCCACCGGTGGCGGACCGCCGCACCACCACCACAGCTTGCGCGACCTCGGGGAGTGCGGTGAGGGCCCCTTCGACCTCCCCGGGCTCGACGCGGTACCCGTTGACCTTGACCTGGCGGTCTTCCCTGCCGAGGAAGTACAGCGAGCCCTCCTCGTCCCACCGGCCCAGATCACCTGTCCGGTACATCAGGGAGCCGGGGGGACCGAAGGGGTCGGGGACGAACCGCGACGCGGTCAACGAGGGAGCGCGGTGGTAACCGGCGGTCAGGCCGGTGCCCGCGATCCAGATCTCCCCGGGGGCGCCCGGCGGGGTCGGGCGCAGGGCGGAGTCGAGCAGGCGGATCTCGCTGCCGTCGACGGGGGTTCCCAGCGGGAGGGGACCGGTGCTCCGCGAGCCGGGACGGAGTACGTGCGCGACGGCGAAGGCCGTCGTCTCCACCGGGCCGTAGCAGTGCAGCACCTCCATCTCGGGCAGGTGGCGCCGCAGCCGGGCCACGGCGTGGGGAGGGACGACGTCACCGCCGGTCTCGAGCCGGCTGACGCCGACCAGGGCGTCGGGGTCGGTCTCCGCGACGACGGCGAGCATCCCGGCGGTCAGCAGGAGCCGGGTGATGCCCTCCCTGGTCACGAGCTCGCGGATGTCCTCGACCGACAGCACACCGGGCGGTGCCACCACGATGCGGTCACCATTGGACAGCGGCGACCAGACCTCGAAGGCGACCGCGTCCCACGCGTGCGAGGAGTGGAAGAGGCTGGTGTGGCGCCGACTCCGTCGCCAGTGGCCGTTGAGCAGGCGGCCGACGAGGTCCCGGTGCCGGACCGTCACCCCCTTGGGTTCCCCGGAGGTGCCCGAGGTGAACAGCAGCAGTGCCGGCTGAGCGGGGTGCGCGCGTGGTGCGACGCCCTGCGGCCAGGCAGGGGTGGAGCTCGGCTCGTCGGAATGAGGGCTGCCCACCACCAGCGTGCGGAGTCCGTGGAGTTCCTCGGCGGACCGGGCCGCGTGGTCGGCGTCGACCAGAGCGAGAACGGCGTTGGTGTGGGCCCGGATGCGCCGGAGCCGGTCCGGGGAGTAGCTGCCGTGGACGGCGACGTTGAGGGCCGCGGCCTTGGCCAGGGCGAGTGCCGTGATCACCACGGCCGCCGACCGTTCGAGCAGGACCAGGACGGCGTCCCCTGGTCGGGCACCGGCGGCGGCGACCCGCCGGGCGAGCCGGTCGGCCGCC
>NZ_AGVX02000193.1 GCF_000239155.1 Actinoalloteichus spitiensis RMV-1378 | reverse complement strand
GGCGGCCGGCCCGTGCCTCAGCCGACCTCGGAGTGCTCCTCGGTCGCGAGGCTGGTTCGTGGTGGCCGGTGTGGACCTCGGGGGGTGCGGGGTGAGTTCCTCGCCTGCTTCCGGGTCACCAACACGGCGCGGGGCCGTCGGGGCGACGGCTTCCGGACCCGAGAGCTCGTCCACAGCGGTACGGTTGTCCACAGAGGACTTCGTCGCGGTGGTACCCCGCCTCCCCCCGCTCCTGGGCTGGCCACGGGGCTGTCCCCAGGAAGGGTGGGGGTGCGTGACCCGCCCGCTCCCCACACTCGTACCACCCCCGGGCGTGTCCGCGTGGTCCTGGTAACGGCCTGGCCGCTCGAGGCCGTCCATCGTGGCCTGACCGCGTTGGTCACGGGGTTCCCCGTGCCTGCTCGGGAAAACCCAGCCCCGCCGACACCACCCGAATGGCCGCGTCAGCGTGGTGGTGGCCGGCGGGTGGGGGACGTCCCGGCCGGCGGGCTGCCGCGCTGCCACGGGGAGGGGCCACCGCACCGGATGGGCTGATGGGTCAACACGACCCGGTGCGGGATGACGGGGTCGCTGGCCCCCGGTTCCGGGCGGTGGGGGACAGCGCCGGGAGACCGCTCGCCACGCCTGGGGACCCGCTTCCGGGGCCGACCGGCCACCACCTCCTGGGCGGTTCGGTCACCGAGTCCAGGGACGTGGCAACCGGACGCGGGACCACGCACCGCCGGCGCCGCCCCACCCTCCCCCGGAAGGCGGGGTGGGGCCGTGGAAGGCCGGTGCCCAGCAGGGCGTTTTCCGGGCGCCCGGTTTCCGGGCGCCCGGCGAGGCCGGTGCTCAGCGCGGCGGCATCCGCAGCGAACCGTCGAGGCGGATCACCTCGCCGTTGAGGTAGTCCTGGTCGATGATGGACAGCGCCAACCTGGCGTACTCGTCGGGGCGGCCGAAGCGTTGCGGGAACGGCACGTTCGCCGCCAGGTTCTTCCGGAACTCCTCCGTCACGCCGGCCATCATCGGGGTGTCCAGGATTCCGGGGGCGATCGTCATGACCCTGATGCCCGAGGACGCGAGGTCCCTGGCCGCCGGCAGCGTCAGGCCAGCCACTCCGCCCTTGGACGCCGAGTACGCCGCCTGTCCGACCTGCCCGTCGAAGGCCGCGACGGAGGCCGTGTTGATCACGACGCCGCGCTGACCGGCCTCGTCGACGGGCTCGGTCCTGGCGATCTGCTCGGCGGCGAGCCGGGTGACGTTGAAGGTTCCGATCAGGTTGACCTCGACGACGCGGCGGAAGAGCTCCAGGTCGTGCACGCCCTTCCTGCTCAGGATGCGCCCCGCGTTGCCGATACCGGCGCAGTTGACGGCGAAGCGCAGGGGCGCGCCCGAATCGACCGCCCTCCCGATCGCCGCGGACACCTGCTCGGCGCTGGTGACGTCGGCCGCGATCAGCTCGACCCCGTCGACGGCCTCGGCGCGCTCCAGGGCGGCCGGCAGGTCCAGCACGAAGACCTTGGCTCCCGCTTCGGCCAGTGCCCGCGCGGTCGCTCCGCCCAGTCCGGAGGCGCCCCCGGTCACGATGGCCGCACTGCCCGTGATCTGCATCCGTACTCCCTCGCCGTCATCGGGTCGCCGTTGACCCGTCGAAACAGTCCCAGCGGAAACTTACTACCGAGTAGCCCGGTGCGGGCAGTGCCGGGCGCGACTTGGTGTCACCGCGTTCCGGGCGGGCAGATCGCGTCGATCTCGACGAGGTCCTCCAGCGTGGGTTGCCACGTGCCGGCGACGGCGTTCGCCTTGACCTGCTCGGGGCTGGTGGCTCCCGCGATGACGGTGGAGACGGTCGGCTGAGCGACCAGCCAGCCGATCGCGACGTCGGTGAGGCTGAGGTTGCGCCGTGCGGCGAAGTCCCGCAGGCGGTCGATGCGGTCCCAGGGGGCCTCGGCCAGCAGCCGACGTCGGCCCGCGAGCCTGCTCCCTGGCGGCGGCGGGGTGTCGCGGTCGTACTTGCCCGTCAGCAATCCGTTGGCCAGCGGGAAGTACGGCACCAGCCCGACTCCGAACCGTTCGCAGACGGGCACGACCTCACGTTCCGCCTCGCGCTCCAGCAGCGAGTAGTGGTTCTGGGCGGCTACCGGCGCCGTCAGCTTGGCGGTGTTGGCGATCCACGCGGCGTCGGCGAGTTGCCAGCCGGCGAGGTTGCAGTGGCCGACGTACCGGATCTTCCCCTCGCGAACGAGGTCATCCAGTACCGAAAGGGTTTCCTCGACGGGAGTAGCCGGGTCCGGTCTGTGTAACTGGTAGAGATCAATCCACTCGGTGTTCAGCCGGCGCAGCGACGACTCCACGGCCCGGCGCACATAGCGCCGGGAACCTCGGGACCCGAAGTCGGGACCGTTCAGCCCCTGCATGTCCATCCCGAACTTCGTCGCGACCACGGCGTACTCGCGACGTCCGGAGAGGGCCTGCCCGAGCAGTTCCTCGCTCCGCCCCCTCGGTGCGCCGTAGACGTCGGCGACGTCGAAGAAGGTGATGCCCATCTCCAACGCCGTGTCCACGACGGACCGGGCGCCGGCCAGGCTCTCCGTCACCGTTCCCGGTCGCCCGAGGTTGTTGCAGCCGAGGCCGACGGCACTCACGGTCAAACCGGACTCACCAAGCCGTCGCTGTTCCACGGGCACAGACCTTAAATGCTCGCCGTCGTTCTGTGTCACCTCATACCCCTGTCACTCCAGAGAGTCCACCCGTACAGGTGGAATTGGTCGACGGAGAGTGACCTCACGAGACCGGCCCCGAATTCTGGACCGGTCCGGTGCCGGCCGAGGGGAAATCGTCGCGGACCACCACCGGCCGATGTCGGAGCCGTTCCCCCACCGGTACCGGCCGATGTGGTCCGGCAGACGACAGGACCACCTCGGCTGGGCGGAGCGCCCCGCACCCCGGCGAACACCGGCCCCGGCGGCCCGCCCGCGCCTGACGACCGCTCGGTCCGCGCACGGGGCGCGGCCGGCGACCAGGACGTCGCGGGCGGTTGTCGGGCGAGGCCAACCGCCCGGAGGTCGGGCGACCGGGGTGGACGGGGCACCCGTCATCTCGTGACGACCGTCGTTCCCCCGTGCGCCAGGTCGACGGCGCGACGTCACCCGCCCCGGACCACCGGGAGGCGGGAGAGCGGAGGACGTCCACCCCGTCTCCAGGGGACCGGCCGCGGCGTTCGCACCGGGGCACCAGGCGGCCAAGCGGGTGGTCAGATCCGCCATTCCTGCGGGTACTCGGTACCGCGCAGTTGCGGAGGCAGGTGTCCCACGTCGTTGTAGGTGACCACGGCCGGAGCCCGCCCCGACCGGTAGAGCAGGACGGTGAGCGAGCAGTTGTAGTCGATCATGTTCAGCCAGGTCGACTCGGACGCGCCCAGGGCCTCACTCGTGAACCACCTGATCACGTTGCCATGGCTGACGACCAACTCCCGGATGTCGTCCTTGGCGCGTCGCGGGATGCCGCCGTAGCGGGCGAGGGCCGCGGTGGCCTGGGCCGGCCCCTCGCGGTCCAGGACCTCCTGGGGGAAGCTCTCGAAGAACTCCGCCTGGGCCGGTGTCAGCTCCTCTGGCCCCGGGATCGACGGGATGAACTCACGCAGGAGGTCGGAGGGGTAGACAGGCGCGTCCGGCAGGTACTTGGTGAGCGCTTCCAGGGTCTGGACGGCCCTGGTGGCGGTGCTGTGGTGGATCGCGTGGAAGGGCACGTCCCGCAACCGGGCGCCGAGCAACTCGGCCTGCCGCCAGCCAACCGGAGTGAGTTCGTCGTCACGTGACTCGCCATGCCGTACCAGGTAGAGCAGTCGGTTTGCCATTCCCGTCCTTCCACGAGACAGTCGCCCGCCTCGCACTGGAGAACCGTCGACACCCACAAGGACGCGCACCGCACGCGGCCAGTTGCCTCGCACCGGCCATCCGGACGGCGGGTGGCTCGCCGCCCGGGAGGACGCGGGACACCGGGAGGCCCGCATCCAGCCGGGGTTCAGCGGATCTCCAGCGGCCGGACCGATACTCGCAGGGTGGTTCGTCACCTCCCGCACAGCGGGCGTCCCTGGAGGCTCACTCCCCGGACGGCGGCGAACGACGTGCGTCCACGGCGCTTCCAGCGAACGACGGGACATCGGCGGGTGATGACGAGGACGGAGCGGCTTACCGCGCAACTGGCGGAACACGGTCTTCTCTGCTCGGCCTGGCGGTCGGCGTTCACCTCGGTGCGCCGGGAGTGGTTCGTCCCCCCTCGGATCTGGACCGACGACGGGTCGGGGCGCAGGCGCCCCGTCGACCGGGAGGCCGATCCGGCGGCCTGGTACGACGCGGTCTACACGAACTCGCCGGTGCTGACGCAGTTCGACGACGGCAACACCGTCTGGCCGGACAGCACCGGTCGGCACTGCACGAGCTCGACATCCCGGCCCGACCTGCTGCTGCGCGTCCTGGAGGCACTCGACGTCCAGGAGGGCGACCGCGTGCTGGAGATCGGCACCGGCACCGGGTACGGCACGGCGCTGCTGGCGGCAAGGCTCGGCTCGGAGAACGTGGTCTCGGTGGAGGTCGACAGGGTGCTGGCGGGCGTCGCGAGGGTCTCGCTGGCCGAACACGGGTTCTCGGCCCGGGTGGTGTGCGGGGACGGAGCAGCCGGTGACCCGGGGAGCGCGCCCTTCGACCGCGTGGTGTCGACTGCTGCCGTGCGGCTCGGGGGCTTCCCGTGGACGTGGGTGGCGCAGACCCGGACCGGGGGAACCGTGGTGGCCCCGGTCCGGAGCGAGTTCGCCGGGGCGGCCGCCCTGGTGAGGTTCGACGTGACCGGGGACGACCGAGCGGTCGGACGTGTCCTCGGCGTGGTGGACGCGCTGCCGCTCCGCCAGCACCGGCCCGCGGTGGTGTCCCCGTCGGTGCTGACCGGTTCGACCGGTGGGCGGCTCAGCCGTACCGCGCTGGAGCCGTGGCGGGTCGCGGGTACCTGGGAAGCGCGGTGGGCGGTCGGGGTTCGGGTTCCCGGTTGCGGCTGGCGGCACGCCCCTCCTCGTGACCGGGGTGCTCCGCACACCCTCCTGTTGGTGGACGCGGTCACGCGGTCGTGGGCTCGGGTCCGTTACGACGGCCGCCCCGGCACGAGTGAGGTCAGGCAGGACGGCCCGCGTGATCTGTGGAACGAGGTCGAGGCGGCCTACCGGGAGTGGGTGGCTCTCGGCAGGCCCGGGCCCGACCGCTACCTGGTCACGGTCACGCCGTCCGAGCAGTCGGCGGCGGTGCGGGTGGTGCACTGAGGACATCCCCGTGCGGCGACCGAGGACGCGATCAGTGACCGTGGTCACATTTCCTGCGAGGGGTGATCCGTTCACGGCGGCCGGCCCCTGTCATTCGGGCACAGGCTCCGCCAGCGGGTGGAGCACAACCCGAAGGAGATGCCATGCGTGCTCGGTTGACGAGCGCGGGCCGTGTTCGCCTGCTTCTGGGAACTGGGGTGGCCGTGCTGGTCCTCGGTGGGGGTGGGGCCCTCGCCTTCGACTCACCCACGCCGACCGATTCGAGGCCGCCGGCGGCCCAACCGGGGCCGCAGACCCCCCACCCCGCACCACCCTCCGAAGACCCAACCCCCGCACCCGCACCACCCTCCGAAGACCCGACCCCCGTCCTCGAACCCGTACCAGCGCCCGAACACAGGAACACGCCCTCGACCGACGGAGCGGCGGTGGCTCCGTCCCCGGCTCCGGTTGACGGGCGTCCCGGCTCCTGATGCCCCGAGGCACGGCGCACGCCGCCGACCGGTCCGCTCCGCTCCGGGGCGGACCGGTCCCGGCCCTGCTCCCGACGGGACTGGCGGCGGTGGGGGAGAACGACCGCGCGGTCCGGGACGCCGAGTTCAGCCGCTACTTCACCGAGAGGTCCCGAGGCGTGCGGGCAACGGCCTACCTGCTGTGCGGCGACTGGCAGCGCGCGGAGGACCTGCTCCAGGCGGCGATGTTGAAGGTCTACCTCGCCTGGCCGAGGTTGACGAACCGCGACCTGCTCGACGCCTACACGCGTCGAGTGCTGGTGCGCACGTTCCTGGACGAGAACCGCCGGCTGTGGCGCCGGCGGGAACGATGCGCCGCCGAGGTCCCCGATGGCACCGTCCACCGCGACGACGAGGTGGAGCACCGGATGATCCTGTGGTCGGTGCTGGCCACCCTCCCGGCGCGACAACGTGCCGTACTGGTCCTCCGGTACTGGAACGATCTGACCGTCGCCGAGACCGCGAGGGTCCTCGGCTGCTCCCAGGGAGCGGTGAAGAGCCATGTCGGTCGCGCGCTCACGAGGCTTCGCGCGCGTCTTTCCGACCACTTCCCCGAACTCGCCGCGACCACCGAGCGGAGGCGATCTTGAGAGGTGAGGACGAGGCGGTCCGGCAGGCCCGGTCGCTGTTCTCCGGCTGGTCCGAGGACGAGGGTCCCCCGGTGCGGACGGAGGCGACGGATGTCGTCCTCCGGGGCCACCGGGTGTTGCGGCGCCGGAGGGTGTGGCGGATCGCGGGAAGCGCGGCCGGTAGCGCCCTCGTCCTCGTCGGGGCCTTCACGCTGGCCGCGGACCTGGGCTCTGTTCCAGAGGTCGTACCGGGACAAGGGTTCCCCCCCTCCGGGGTGGCGCCGCCGTCACCCGTGGAGCCGCCGCCCTCCGACGACCGGACCGGGCCGGTGACCCTCTGCCCGGATCCCGGAACCGGTCTCGAACGGGAAACCGCTCCCTCCGAAGGGGAACCGGCACCGCCTAGCGCCGCCCCGGACCCTTCGGCGTCCCCGTCCCCGCCGTTCCCGCCCGACCGGCCGGAGGCGCTGGACGACGGCTGCGCGGGTTCGTGAGGCGGTGGGGTGGGAGCGGGGGGTGAGCCCCGTGCGCGGGACCAACCCGGCCGGGCGGGAGGGCGGCCTCGCCGGTGGTCCCGACCCGAACAGGCGCGAGCGGCCCCCGACGCCGCCCGTCAGAGGCCGCCCGCTTCGCAACAGGAGGTCAGGGGAGACGACAGCCGCGTGGGATGTCGCGTGGACCGGGTACGCCGTGCGACACCGGTCGTTCGTCGTCGGCGGGGCCCGGCCGTGGTCGTCGACGTCGTTCGTCCGCACGGCGGGGTAGGGAGGGCCCCTCGGAACCGGAGCGGCCCCGGCTGCCGGGCACCCACCGGGGAGGAGGTGTTTCCTTCAGCGTCACCGTGGAGCTGACCCGCATCGCAGGACCTCACAACATCGGGAGGATGTGCTTCGGGAGGTACTACAGATTGCCTGCGGGACAACCCGTTGCCAACCC
>NZ_AGVX02000194.1 GCF_000239155.1 Actinoalloteichus spitiensis RMV-1378 | reverse complement strand
GGCGCGCGGGTGCAACGAGTCCCGCCACGGCCCCTCGACGGACACCGCGATCGCCGAGGCCAGTGCGTAGCGACCGGCGGCCTCCTCGTACCGGTTGGCCCGTTCCAGCCGGAGTCCCCAGCCCAGCAGCATCCGGGTGCGGTTGATCAGGTGCACGGAGATGTGGTGCGGTCCCCCGCTGCTGCGGATGTGCTCGTGGGCCCTGGCCATCACCTCGTCGGCGACCTCGTACACCCCGAGTTGGGTGAGCACGAGCGCCACGTCGGACAGCGCGGTCGACAACAGCCGCTGCCAGGTGCGGTGGTCCATCAGCGGATCGGGGCTCAGCTTCTCGTCGAGCATCGCCATGGCGACGGCCGCCTCGGTCAGGGCGGCGTCCTCCTCGCCGAAGGCGAGCGAGGCACGACCCCGCAACGCGTGCGCGTCGGCCTCCAGGGCGAGCAGCCCGTGGCGTCGGGTGTGGACGAGGAGTTCGTCCAGGAGGGGGACGGCGCGGTCCTCGTGGCCCTTCGTCACGAGCCGGACGACGGAGGCCGCGCGCAGCATCTGCGCGATCAGGCTCGGCTCGCCCCTGCGTTGCGCCTCGGCGAGGAGGTCCTCGACCTCGTCGGCGACGTCCAGCCGGACGTTGCGTTCGCTGATCTGGGAGGTGGCGATCAGTTCGTGCGCCCTGGCGACCAGCCACGCGTCAGAGAGCTCCCCGAGGTCGGGTGCCTCCTGCTGACCGGCGGTCTCCTCGTGCAGCTGCGCACACCCCCCACGGCCGCTCGTCCGAACGTCGACCCCGAACCCGCTCGGCAGGGCACTGGCCTCACCGCTCCGCCGCCAGGATTCGAACCTGGACCATCGGAACCAAAATCCGAGGTGCTGCCTTTACACCACGGCGGAATGCCCGACAGCCGTGACCGTCGCGCCAGAACATGGTGACACGTCCCGGCATGACGGGTCATGGTGGCCACCACCATCGTCGTTGTCGAGGGTGCGACCCTACCCGGACGAGCGGGGTCGTGTGCTGGTCACCAGGCCTTCCCCGGCGCGGCGCGGGATTTCCCCCGGGTCCGGCCCGTCGAGGCCGTCGTCCGGTCGTCGGGTGTCACCGCGCGGTCGCTCTCGTCAGGAACTCCCGCACGACCTCCTCGTACCTGTCCCGGTCCTGGTTCCACGACGCCACGTGCTCGGCGCCGGGGAACTCGTGGTACTCGAGGGGCCAGTCGAGGGCGGCGGCCCTCGCCGCCAGTGCCCGCGAGTCGGCGACCGGCACCGTGAGGTCCTCGTCGCCGTGTAACAGCAGCGTGGCCGGCCGCCGATCCGGCGGGTTGGTGAGCAGGTCGAGGTCCGCGAACGACAGTCCCGTCCGCCACCCGGCCACGAGTTCGGCGACCCGGCCGAAGACCTTGGGCATGCCCCGGTTGTCCGCCTCCAGGTCCAGGGTGGAGGACCAGTTCAGGACCGGGGAGTCCAGCACGACGGCATCCACCCGCTCGGCCAACTCCGAGTTCTTCAGCGTCTGCCCCACCAGGGCTCCTCCCATCGAGAAGCCGACCAGCACGATCCGCTCCGCTCCCTCGTCCAGGGCGAACTCCACCGCCGCGACGACATCGCGCCACTCCGAGTGGCCCAGGTGGTAGAGCCCGTCCTCCGAGGCCGGCGCGATCTCGTCGTTGCGGTAACTGATGAGCAGGCCGGGGACGCCCAGTTCCTGGAGCGCGGGCAGCATGCGCAGCCCCTCCGTCCGGTCCGCTCCCCGGCCGTGCACCAGGACGGCCCAGGTGTCCGCCGCGTCCTCGGCGGGCACCAGCCAGGCCGGGGCCTCGCCGAGTTCGGTGGGCACCGCGACCTCCCGGTACTCCAGGCCCAGCTCGCCCGGGTCGCGCCAGCCCTCCCGGTCGAGACGCGCCGGGGTCCCGGCCGCCGGTGGGGTGCCGGCGAGGAGTTCCCGCGCGACCAGGCCGTCGTCGGCCGGGGCGGGGTCGCCGAGCAGGGCGGTGCCCTCCGACCAGAACAGGCCCGTGGTACCCGGCGACCTGGCCGCCGGCGAGTCCGCCAACAGCACGCTGTCCTCGTCCGCTCCGCGCACCACCTCGGGGTAGGTCTCGGCGTAGCGGACGGGGGTGAGCAGCTCCTGCGTGTAGTACCACCCCACCCCGAGCAGGCCGGTCACGCCGAGCACCACCACGACGCCCAGCGAGACCACCAGCACCCGGCGTCGCCGCCCCCGCCCGGAACGCCGGGCACCTCCGGGCCTCCGGGGCGGAGCGGGACGCTCGCCCCCCTCGACGGGAGCGCGGGGGGAGGCGGTCACCGGGCCGGCGGGCGCTTCGGACGTTCCGGCGCCGAGTCGTTCGGCCGGGGGCCGGGCGGTGACGTCGTTCCCGTCCGAAGCGCGCTGCGCGCGCGACGCATCCTCTGGCATCGCAGCATCATGCACCCCCGGACCCCGATCGCCTACCGGTTCCGGGCAGTCGAGCCCCCACTGGCCTCCCGCCGCGACGTAACCTACGCTGGCGTAGGTTACGGTTCCGTAGCCGTAGGTCCGTCCGCCCGAGCTCCGCTCGCGACCAAGGGGTGTGCCGCCGATGACAGCGACCCTCGAACCCACCTCTCCGCCCGGTGAGAACCGCGGACCGAAGCCCCTGCTCCAGGGGGAGCGCTCCACCGCGGCCCAGTTCTCCGTGTACCTGTTCGTCCTGGTCCCGTTCGCCGCGCTGATCGCGGCGGTGCCCCTCGCGTGGGGGTGGGGGCTGAGCTGGGTGGACATCGGGCTGGCCGCCGTCTTCTACGTGATCACCGGGCTCGGGATCACGGTCGGGTACCACCGCCACTTCACCCACGGATCCTTCAAGGCGAACGGCCCGCTGCGGGTCGGTCTCGCCATCGCCGGCAGCATGGCCGTGCAGGGCCCGGTCATCACCTGGGTCGCCGACCACCGCCGCCACCACGCGTACTCGGACAAGGAGGGCGATCCGCACTCGCCCTGGCTGTTCGGCTCCTCCCCGGCCGCGCTGGCCAAGGGCTTCTGGCACGCCCACATGGGGTGGCTGTTCGAGTCCGGGATCACCAACGCGGACCGCTTCGCCCCTGACCTGGTCGCCGAACGGCGCATCGTGCGGGTGCAGAAGCTCTTCTGGCTCTGGACCATCATCAGCTTCCTGCTGCCCGCCGTGCTGGGCGCGCTGATCACCTGGTCCTGGTGGGGCGGGGTCACGGCGTTCTTCTGGGCCGGTCTGGTCCGGGTGGCGTTCCTGCACCACGTCACGTGGTCGGTGAACTCGATCTGCCACATGATCGGCGAGCGGCCGTTCAAGGCCCGCGACAAGTCCGCGAACTTCTGGCCGCTGGCGATCCTGTCCTTCGGGGAGTCGTGGCACAACCTGCACCACGCCGACCCGACGTGCGCCCGCCACGGCGTCAAGCGGGGGCAGATCGACATCTCCGCCCGGGTCATCTGGTTCTTCGAAAAGGTCGGCTGGGCGACGAAGGTGCGCTGGCCCACGCCGGGGCGGCTCGCCAGGATCAGCGCGAACGAGGAGTGACACCCGCGTCCCCGGCGGACGGGGGCGGGCAAAAACGGCGAACCGGTCACAGGCTCCGCGTCGGGAACCCGGCGCGGAGCCCCCGCTTCTCCGGGCGGATGATCGGCCCTAGGCTCCGGGGGTGGCGGTGCGACGGCGAGAGCGGGGGCAGGCCGTGACGGACGCCAGAACTCGGAAGGTCTCCAAACGGGTTCGGATGACGGGCAAGGAACGGCGGCGGCAACTGCTGGACATCGGCCGCTCGTTGTTCGCCGAACGCGGTTTCGAGGCCGCCTCGATCGAGGAGATCGCGCACCGCGCCGGGGTGAGCAAACCCGTGGTGTACGAGCACTTCGGGGGCAAGGAGGGCATCTACGCGGTCGTGGTCGACCGCGAGATGGAGGTCCTGCTCGACCGGATCATCTCCGCGTTGTCCGCCGGACATCCCCGGGAGCTGCTCGAACAGGCCGCGCGGGCGCTCCTGGACTACATCGAGGACTCCACGGACGGGTTCCGGATCCTTGTCCGGGACTCCCCGGTGGCCAGCGCCACCGGCACCTTCTCCAGCCTGCTCAACGACATCGCCAGCCAGGTCGAGAACATCTTCGGCCAGCAGTTCGCCGCTCGCGGGTACGACCCGGCGTTGGCCGCCCTGTACAGCCAGGCCCTGGTCGGCATGGTCGCGTTGACCGGGCAGTGGTGGTTGGAGGTGCAGCGGCCCCCCAAGGAGGAGGTGGCCGCGCACCTGGTCAACCTGGCGTGGAACGGGCTGTCCCACCTGGAGCTGCACCCGTCGATGCGCACCGCCGACCACCCCGCTCCGGCCGAGCGCTGAGCACACCGGGCCCGGGAGGTCCGCCCGCGCGGGGCGCCTCACGGCGTTCCCGGCCGGCGCGAACCAACAGCGCCGGCCGAGCGCGCCGTCCCGCACCCGGCCGAGCGCACCCCGGGTTCCCGATCCCGGCGGCGCTCGGAGCTCCTGCCTCCCGGCGCGCGCCCCACCGCCTCCCCTGCTCCGGGCGGGGAGTGGACCAGGAACACCCCCGACGGGCCGGCCGGCGGTCCTGGCGCCGCCTCGGGCGGTCCACACCGGGGCGCTCAGGCCGGGCTGACCCGCAACACCTGGTCGTCCTCGCCGTTGGAGGTGGTGAGGTAGAGGGCGCCGTCCGGGCCGAGCTCCGCCGCCCGCAGCCGCCCGTGGGTGCCGTCCAGCTCCGGCGGGACGCTCATGCCGGTCACCGCCCCGGCCTCGTCCAGTTCGAACAGCAGCAGCTTGCTGCCCCGCAGGGCGGTCACCGCCAGCATGCCGTCGAAGGGCCCCCACCTCTCCCCGGTGAGGAACACCGCGTCGCACAGCGCCTCCGTCGTCGATCCACTGCTCCACGCGGCGGGCACCGCATCGGGGAAGCGTTCCCGGTCGGTCATGGGGACGCTCTCGTCGTAGTCCTCCGTCGCGCCGCCCCGCGAGGGGTCCCACCCGTAGTTCGCCCCCGGTTCGAGGAGGTTCACCTCGTCGTCGACGTCCGGACCGTGTTCGGCGACCAGGACCTGGTCTCCGCCCGGCCTCGGAGCCACGCCCTGCACGTTGCGGTGCCCGTAGGTGAGGACGAGCCGCCGCGCCGCGTCCTCGGCCTCGGCGAACGGGTTGCCCTCGGCGGGGCCTCCGCTCGCCGGGTCGAGGCGCAACACCTTGCCTCCGAGGCTGGTCAGGTCCTGGGAGGTGTCGGGCCGGGCGGCGTCGCCGGTCCCGACCAGCAGCGCGCCGGTGCCGTCCAGGGCGAGCCGGCACCCCGAGTGCCGGCCGCTGTCGTTGACCGGCAGGCCCTGGAGCAACGGGTCGACCACCCGGTCGGCGCTGCCGCCGTCGGGGGCGAGCCGCCAGGTCACCAGGCGCACGTCCACCGGCGTGCCGTCCGCGTCCTGGTGGGTCTGGCAGGTGGTGAACCGCCTCGTCTCGGCGAAGTCCTCGTGCACCACCAGGTCCATCAGCCCGCCCTCGCCCTCGACGAACACGTCGGAGAGGTCGGCGGCCACTTCGGTGGTCGTGGCCCCAGGCTCGGTACCGGACACCAGGGTCAACCGGCCGGGGCGTTCGGTCACGAGCAGGTCGCCCTCGGGGAGGAAACCCACTCCCCACCCGTGCTCCAGCCCGCCGGCGACCTCCCGCACCTCCAGGCCGGCCGGGGGTGGCCCGCTCGGCGGCGGCGAACCGTCCGGCCGGTGGCCCGTGGCGTCCTCACCACCACAGGCGGTGAGGACCAGGAGCGTCCCGGCTCCCAACACCCCGACGCCGACCCGGACGTTCCTCGCGAGGATCCCCATCACCCCAGACTGCGCACACCATGCTCCCCGGTAAACCCCGACCGGGAGGTTCTTCACCCGGAAGATCGAACGAACGTGGCCGCCACCGGCGGGGGCCGGTGGGTGCGGAGGACCGCACCGTGACCGGCGCCCCGCCCGTCGCCGGCCGCGCCCACCGGTCGTACGCTGTCCAGGAGACCCCTCCCGGGCGTGACTCGTCCCGGGCAGGGGTGTGTTCTGCGTTGCCGAGGGGATGTGCGCCGTGCCCGGTCCACTCGCTGGCCTGCTCACCACCATCCTGGCCGACGCCGGGTTCCGGGACGTCGTCCAGTCCGCCGGCACACCGGCGTTGCGCCTCCAGGGGCCGGCCGCCCTGCGGCCGCTGGTCGCGGGAGCGCTGGCCGCCGACGACGGCGCCAAACGGCCGGTCCTGCTGGTCACCACCACCGGCCGGGAGGCCGAGGAGAGCGCGGCGGTGCTCTCCGACCTGCTCGGCGCCGAGTCCGTGGCGCACCTGCCGTCCTGGGAGACCCTGCCGCACGAACGGCTGTCCCCCCGGGCCGACACCGTCGGGGCCCGGCTGGCCATCCTCCGCAGGCTCGCCCATCCCGAGGAGTCCTCGGCCGGCGCGCTGAGGGTGGTGGTGGCGACGGTCCGCAGCCTCATCCAGCCGTTGGCGCCCAACCTCGGTGAACTGCGCCCCGTCCGGCTCCGGGTAGGGGAGGACCACGACTTCGAGGAACAACTGGTCGCCCTGGCTGGCCTCGCCTACAGCCGGGTCGACATGGTCGAGAAGCGCGGCGAGTTCGCCGTGCGGGGCGGCATCCTCGACGTGTTCCCCCCCACCGAGGAACACCCGCTGCGGGTCGAGTTCTGGGGCGACGAGGTCAGCGAGATCCGCCCGTTCTCCGTCGCCGACCAGCGTTCGCTGCCAGAGCAGCGCCCCGAG
This sequence comes from Actinoalloteichus spitiensis RMV-1378, assembly GCF_000239155.1. Classification (GTDB taxonomy): domain Bacteria; phylum Actinomycetota; class Actinomycetes; order Mycobacteriales; family Pseudonocardiaceae; genus Actinoalloteichus_B; species Actinoalloteichus_B spitiensis. Next base: position 5,256 of record NZ_AGVX02000194.1, on the reverse strand, counting down.
CTCACCGCGCCGCCCTGCCGGGAACTGCTGATCACCGAGTCCGTCCGCCAGCGGGCCGCCGCGCTCGCCGAGGAACACCGGGGCGACGCCGATCTCGCCGAGATGTTGGAGAAGATCTCCGGCGGCGTGCCCTGCGAGGGCATGGAGGCCCTCATCCCCGCGCTGTGCGAGGGCGAGCTCCAGCTGCTGCCGGACCTGTTCCCCCCGGACACCCACGTCGTGCTGGCGGACCCGGAGAAGATCCGCTCCCGCGCCGCCGACCTGGTGCGCACCGGGCAGGAGTTCCTGGAGGCCTCCTGGAACGCGGCCGGCGCGGGCGGCACGGCCCCCATCGACCTCGGTGCGTCCGCCTACCGGGACCTCACCGAGATCGCCGAGCGCACCCGGGAGTCCGGACGTCCCTGGTGGACGTTGTCCCAGCTGCGGGTCGACGAGGAACTGGAGAGCGCCTACAGCGGCGTCGACCCGGTCGAGGAGGGCCGACCGCTCCGGCTAGACATCCGCCCGGTCGACTCCTACCGGGGTGAGCTGGACCGCGCGTTCGCCGACCTGCGGGCCCACGCCACAGCGGGCGGCGCCGCCGTCCTGACCTTCCCCGGCACGGGCACCGCGCAGCGGGCGGCCGCGCAACTGCGGGAGGCGGAGGTCCCGGTGCGGCTGGCCGTGGATGGGCTGCCCGAACCACCCGCCCCCGGCGTCGTGACGGTGACCAGGGCGTCGTTCGAGGACGGGTTCGTCACCGGCGAGAACGGCCTGGTGCTGCTCACCGAGGCCGACCTCACCGGAGGTCGGGGCGGCACCTCCACCCGCGACATGCGCCGGATGCCCTCCCGCCGCCGCAACGCCGTCGACCCGCTGGCGCTCAAACCCGGCGACCACGTGGTCCACGAGAAGCACGGCATCGGCCGCTACGTCCAGATGTCCCAGCGCACCGTGGCCGGCGCCACCCGCGAGTACCTGGTGCTCGAGTACGCCTCCAGCAAACGCGGCCAACCCGGCGACCGGCTGTTCGTGCCCACCGACCAGCTCGACGAGGTCTCCCGGTACGTCGGCGGCGAGCTGCCGACCCTGAACAAGCTCGGCGGTTCCGACTGGGCCAAGACCAAGAGCCGGGCCCGCAAGGCCGTCCGGGAGATCGCCGCCGAGCTCGTCCAGCTCTACGCGGCCAGGCAGTCCGCCCCCGGGTACGCCTTCAACGAGGACACCCCGTGGCAACGGGAGCTGGAGGACGCCTTCCCCTACACCGAGACGCCCGACCAGCTCGCCGCCATCGACGAGGTCAAGCAGGACATGCGCCGCCCGGTGCCGATGGACCGGGTGATCTGCGGGGACGTCGGCTACGGCAAGACCGAGATCGCCGTGCGCGCCGCCTTCAAGGCCGTGCAGGACGGCAAGCAGGTCGTCGTGCTGGTGCCCACGACTCTGCTCGCCCAGCAGCACCTGAACACGTTCGTGGAACGGATGCGGTCCTTCCCGGTGACCATCAAGGGCTTGTCCCGGTTCACCGACGCCCTGGACTCCGAGCAGGTCATCGCCGGGCTCGCCGACGGATCGGTGGACATCGTCATCGGCACCCACCGGCTCCTCCAGACCGGTATCCGCTACCGGGACCTCGGACTGGTGATCGTCGACGAGGAGCAGCGCTTCGGCGTCGAGCACAAGGAGCACATCAAGGCCCTGCGCACCCACGTCGACGTGCTCACGATGTCGGCCACGCCGATCCCCAGGACCCTGGAGATGAGCCTGGCCGGTATCCGGGAGATGTCGACCATCCTGACCCCGCCGGAGGAGCGCCATCCGGTGCTCACCTACGTCGGCCACTACGACGACAAGCAGGTCGGGGCGGCGATCCGCCGCGAGCTGCTGCGGGAGGGGCAGGTCTTCTACGTCCACAACCGGGTCTCCACCATCGAGAAGGCCGCCCGGCGCATCCGGGAACTGGTGCCCGAGGCACGGGTGGTGACCGCGCACGGGCAGATGGGCGAGGACCGGCTCGAGAAGATCATCAACGGTTTCTGGGAACGCGAGTACGACGTCCTGGTCTGCACCACCATCGTCGAGACCGGGCTCGACATCTCGAACGCCAACACCCTGCTGGTGGAGCGGGGCGACCTGCTCGGGCTGTCCCAGCTGCACCAGTTGCGCGGGCGGGTCGGCCGGGGCCGGGAACGCGGCTACGCGTACTTCCTCTACCCGCCCGAGCAGGCGCTGACCGAGACCGCCCACGACCGGCTGGCGACCATCGCGCAGAACTCGGAGCTGGGGTCGGGGATGGCGGTGGCCACCAAGGACCTGGAGATCCGGGGTGCCGGCAACATCCTGGGCGCGGAACAGTCGGGGCACATCGCCGGTGTCGGCTTCGACCTGTACGTGCGGCTGGTCGGCGAGGCGGTGGCCGCGTTCCGGCGCGGTTCGGGCCTCGACGGCTCGGGGGAGGAGGAACCGGAGCTGCCCGAGGTGCGGATCGACCTGCCGGTGACCGCCCACCTGCCGCACGACTACGTGCCGGGTGAACGGCTGCGCCTGGAGGCCTACCGCAAGATCGCCGAGGCGCCCGACGCGGAGGCCCTGGACGCGGTGCGCGCCGAACTGGTCGACCGCTACGGGCAGCCACCGGTCGAGGTGGAGCACCTGATGGCGGTCGCGGCGTTCCGCCAGCTCTGCCGGGAACGGGGGGTCTCGGAGGTGACGCTCCAGGGCAACTCGGTCCGGTTCGCGCCGATGGAACTGCGGGACTCGCAGCTCGTCCGGCTCCGGCGACTGCACCCGAAGGCCACCCACAAGCCGGCGGTGCGCACCGTGTCGGTGCCCCGGCCCACCGAGGGGCCGGCCGGCGGCCGGCTGGGCGCGCCCCCGCTGCGGGACCTGCCGCTGCTCGCCTGGTGCGAGCAGTTCCTGACCTCGATGACCGAACCGCGCACCGCCCCCTCCACCACCGGGACGTCCTGACACCAGCCGCCGGCGGTGCGCGGGTCGGCCGGTGGTGGCCAGTCCTCTCACCCCGGGAAGCGGAGTGATGACGGAACGGGACGAGGAACTACGATCAGCTGGCTAACCGGATGCCGACCGTTCGTGAGAAGGTGTCGCCCGTGAGGACTACGCGCCGTTCCCTTCGTCCGACCGTCGCCGCGCTGGCCGCCGCCGGGGTGCTCCTCGCGGGCTGCGGTTCGGACCCGAGCCAGGTCCGGGCCGCCGCGATCGTCGGCGACACGGTCATCTCACTCGAGCACGTGCAGGACCGGCTGGACTCGATCTTCGAACGGGACCCGGAGGTCCGCCGCCAGTTGGCCTCCACCGGCCAGATCGGCGAGGTCGGCAGGAACATCGTCACCCTCTCGGTGCAGCACGAGCTGATCAACGAGGTCGCCAGGCGGGAGGGGCTGACCGTCGACCAGGCCGAGGTCGACGAGCTCATCGAACAGCGGGGCGGCGCCGAGGCGGCCTCCGAGGGCACCGTCTACGACGCCTCCAACTTCCGGGAGCGGGTCGCCGACCAGCTGCTCATGCTGGAGCTCGGCCGCAAGTACTTCGACGGCATCGAGGTGGTCTTCGACTACACCCAGGCCGTCACCCGGGAGGACGCCCTGGAGAAGGCGGAGCGGTTGGCCGCCGACCCCGCCAGCATCGAGGAGATGGTCGCCGAGGACGCGGCGAGCGGCCTGCCCGGGCAGCTCGACCAGCGCACGACCGCGGCGGAGCAGCCGCAGCTGGCCGGTCAACCGCTGTTCGGCGCGGTCCCGGGGACCGTGGTGGCGTTCCCCTTCGACAACCAGGGCGGGCAGTGGATGGTCGCCCTGGTCAAGGAACGCAACCTCGACGCCGCGACCGGTGACCCCGGCCTCGCCGACTCGGTCGACCCGCAGACGCTCCAGTACTTCGGCTCCCGGCTGATGGCCCCGGTCGCCGACGAACTGGACATCAGGGTGAACCCGCGTTACGGCGTGTGGGACCCGGTGAGCCTGGGGGTGGCACCCAACGCCGACGAGGTCGCCGGCGTCCAGATCCCCCCGCGCGGGGGGACGGCGTCCGCCGACCAGTGATCAGCGGTGGCCCTGGCCGCGAACGGGTTCCCGCGCGACGATGAACCGGTCGACGAGGTGACCGGGTGGCCGGGTAGCCGGAGACCACGACCCGGAGGGGGCGACGAGGTGGCCGAGGAGAACACGGGCAGGCGGGCTGCCCCGACGCTGTCCGAGGGCTGCGCTGTGCTGGTGGTGGAGGACCTGCCCGAACCGGGTGTCCCGGTCGCGGCCCTGCCCCTGGTGCGCGCCGCCCGCCACGTCCTCCTCGACCCGGACGTTCCCGCCTGGCTGGCCAGGGCGTTGGGCGGCGAGCCCACGCCCGAGCCGGCGGCACTGCTGGACCTGGCCACCCGCGAACCCGTCCTGCTCGTGGTGGTCGACCCCGCCAGCCCCGGTGCCTCGACGCTGTTGGAGGCCGGCGCCGCCGAGGTGCGCGGCGCGGGGGAGACGGCCGACCCGGACGCCTCCCCCGCCTGGAGCGGCGGTGGCGCCGGGCCGGGAGCGGCCCTGCTGGAGGCGGTCGCGGTGATGGACCGGCTGCGCTCCCCGGGGGGGTGCCCGTGGGACGCGGAGCAGACGCACGAGACGTTGCGCCAGTACCTCGTGGAGGAGACCTACGAGCTGCTGGAGGCGATCGAGGACCGCGACCGGGACGCGCTGCGCGAGGAACTCGGCGATGTCCTGTTGCAGGTGCTGTTCCACGCCAGGATCGCCGCCGAGGACCCGGACGCCCCCTTCGACATCGACGCGGTGGCGGCCGGCCTGGTGACCAAGCTCGTCGGGCGCCATCCGCACGTCTTCGGCGCCGAGTCCGCCGACCCGTCCTCGTCCCCGGCGGACGCCGTCGCGCAACAGGCGCGGTGGGAGGAGCTGAAGCAGGTCGAGAAGCAACGGGAGTCCGCCGTCGACGGCGTGGCCTTCGGCCAGCCCGCCGTGGCGCTGGCGGCGAAGATCGCCTCGCGTGCGGTCAAGGCGGGGGTTCCCGCCGAGTTCTTCCCGGCGGGCCCCGGCGCGGGGGAGCGGCTGTTCGCCGTGGCCGCCGAGGAGCGCCGCGCGGGCGGTGAACCCGAGAGCGAGCTCCGGGCGGTCGCCCGCGCCTTCGCCGGCCGGATCCGCGCCGCCGAGCGGGCCGCGCGGTCCGTCGGCCTCGACCCGCACCGGCTGGGCCCGGCCGACTGGGCGAGGTTCTGGCCCTCGGAGTGATCGACGCGCGGGTGTGGCGGCCGCCTCCAGC
>NZ_AGVX02000195.1 GCF_000239155.1 Actinoalloteichus spitiensis RMV-1378 | reverse complement strand
GAGGACGGCCGGCGCGGCGGGTCACCCCACCTGCACACCGCCTCGAGCGAAGGCTACGTCGTGCTGTCCGGCGAGGGCCGGCTGGAGACGCTCGGCGCCGAGGGTTACCAGGAGACCCCGCTCGCCAGGGGAACCCTGCTGTGGTTCACCCCGGGAACGGTGCACCGGTTGGTCAACCTCAGCGGCGACCTCGAGATCCTCGTCGTCATGCAGAACGCCGGTCTCCCGGAGGCGGGTGACGCCGTCCTCACCTTCCCGTTCGAGGTGCTCGCGGACGGGGAGCGGTACGCCGACGCGCACCGCATCCCCGCCCCGGAACCCGACGAGGGGCCCGAGGACCTCGACAGCCCCGCCGCGCTGGCCGCCCGCGCCCGTCGTGATCTCGCCGTCGCCGGCTACCTGGAGCTGCGGGAGCGGGTCCTGGCCGAGGGGCCGAGCGCGCTGACGCCACTGCACGACGCGGCGGCGCGGCTCGTGGCTCCCCGAGTCGCCGAGTGGCGGTCGAGGTGGGAGCGGGGCGCGGCGGCCCAGGCGGCCCACACGGGACGGGCGCTGGCGGACCTGGCCGCCGGGCGAGGACCCCACCTCGGAGAGGCGCGGGTGCGTTCGGTCCTCCCGAACGCCGGGCCGCGCGGGTACGGGATGTGCGGCCGGTTGCGGGTCTGGGACCTGGACGGGGCCGTGGTGTCCGGCACCGGCAGCTGAGGGCGGGGCGGACAGGGCAGGGGGCGCGTCCCACCGCTCGCCGCCCCGGCCCAGGCCCCACCCTCCCGTGAGGAGCTGTCCTGGTCAGCCGGTGGCCGCCGCCCGCGCCGCCCGGACGAACTCCTCGATCAGGACGTGGTCCTTCACGCCCCGCTCGCGCTCCACCCCGCTGGACACGTCCACACCCCAGGGGCGGAGCACCCGCACGGCGGTTCCGACGTTGCCGGGGCGCAGCCCACCGGCGAGCAGCCACCTCCGGCCCCCCAGGAGCTCGGCGTCGGTCGAGGACCAGTCCCAGCTCTCGCCGGAGCCCGCGACCGGGGAGTCGACCAACAGTAGGTCAGCGCGGGGCTCCGGCCCGTCGCCGGGGCGGCGCACCGCGTCGATCGGCACGGCCCGCACCAGCCGGACGGGGAGGTCGCGCACCGCGTCGAAGGCCGACGCCGGGTAGTCGCCGTGGAGCTGGAGCGCGCCTACCCCCGACTCCACCGCCAGGTCACGGGCCTCGGTGGCGGACACGCCCCGGACCACGCCCACGGTGAGCACCTCGGGGGGCACCAGCTCGGCGAGTTCCCGCACGCGCGCCGGGGCGAGCTGGCGGGGGCTCTCGGTCAGCACGAAGCCGACCGCGTCCGCTCCCGAGGCCACCGCCACCGCGACCGCGGCCTCGGTCGTGAGCCCACAGATCTTGACGAACACCCACGAAGTCTAGTGCCATCCCGGCGGCGCCCGGGGGCCACGACCCCGTCGAGCGTGCCCGGTCGCCGGTTTCCGAGTTCCGGGGAGGGAAAAGGAGAGGCCCGCGCCGGACACCGGGGTGGTCGTGTTCCCTCGGAAAACGCCCACTCCAGGAAGGGGGTGGCGATGGGGAAAAAGCCATGCCGGGTCCCTCCGCCAGGTGGGAACAATCTGGCGGGGCGTGGTGTTCCGCTATTGGCCGGCGGCTGGCGGAGTTTGTCGTTCCTGCGTGGAACCGGAGATCATGTCCCGGTCCGCTTTCCGTTTTCGGATTCGTGGCGCCGATCCCGGTAAAGGGGCGTCGGGCGCATCCCGGTCCCCGCCGCCGGCCGGTTCCGCGATTCCCCGCCCCGTGGCCGTGGCGGGGAGGAGCGGCTCACCCCGCGTGGGGGAGGTGAGGTCGCGGGAACACGGCGTTCGAACACCTGATCGACTACGTGATGCCGCCGATGTGCCCCGTCCGGGGAAGGTGTGTCAGGGAACCGGGTGATCCGTCCGGGCGAGTCTCGGGGCGCGGGCACCGACTACGCGAGCCGTTCCCCCGACAGGGTTATGGATCATTCGCGAGGACCGCCGCCGATGCGAGCGATGTCCACTCTGCCGTGATCGCGACGTGATCTCGCCTGGTCGTCGGCTCGTGCCCCCGCCGGCGCGGGCCGTTCCCCCTCCCGGCCCGGTCGTCCGGTTGGTGGAGGGACAACGGGAATCGTCGACGGTGTTAGAATCATGCAATGGCGCGCGAAGAGGACGGAGAACTGATCCCTCTCAACCCGCCCTTCGACGTCGTGTATCGCGGTTTCCACAGAACCCAGGTTCTGGATTACGTCCGGTCGCTGGAGGGTGACCTGCGGATAATCGCGGCCGATCGGGACGCCGCGTTATCGCAGTGCGCCGATTTGCGGAACCGTCTCGAACTCACCCGGCGTGACCTTGACCAGGCGCGGGAGGCCGCCGACCGCATGGTCCAGGAGCCGGTCAGCGCCGCGACGTTGAGCGAGCGGCTCCAGCGGATGCTCGCCCTGGCCGAGTCGGAGGCGGACGCCCTGCGTGCTCAGGCCGACGAGTACGTCGTCAACCGCAGGGCGGAGGCGGAACGAGAACGCGACGACCTCTGCCGCGAGTACGAGCGGCTGGTCGCCGGCCAGGAGGAGCACCGCCGCCAGGTCGAGCGGGACTACGAGCGCCGCGTCGCCGACATGGCCCGGGAGTACGAACGCCGGTACGCCGGCATGCTGGCCGAGGCTGAGGCGGTTCTCGCCGACGCGAAGGCCAAGGCCGAGCAGCGGATCTCCGACGCCACCGCCGCGGCGGAACAGACCGTCGCCGAGGCCACCTCGACCGCCGACCGGCTGGTCGCCGAGGCCACCTCGACGGCGGAAGGGATGGTCGCCGAAGCCACCCGCCGGTGCACGCACATCGAGTCCTCCTCGGCCGCCAGGCGGCGCCAGGTGGAGAAGGACTTCGAGATCGCGATGGCCAAGCGGCGCAGCGACGCGGCCAGGAAGCTGCGTGAGCACGAGGCTGAGGTCGAACGACGCCTCGCCGCCAGGACAAGGCAGGTCGACGAGCACGTCGAGCAGCGGTTGCGTTCCGCCCAGGACAGGGAGGACGAGGTCCGGGAGGCGCAGCGGTCCGCGCTCGCCCAGTTCGAGGCGGCCCGACGGTTGCTCGACCAGGCGGCGGGCAGTGTCCGCGTCCTGCCGGAACCCCGGGAGTCCGCCCGGGGGGAGTCCTCGGGCGCTGCCCCCACGTCGCCGGCCGCCGTCATGGCGGGGGACCCCTCTCCGCCGGCCGCTCCGGCCGACCGCCCCG
>NZ_AGVX02000196.1 GCF_000239155.1 Actinoalloteichus spitiensis RMV-1378 | reverse complement strand
GCCCGCACCACCCCCGCACCCCCCGCCCCCTGGTGCTGAACACCTGGGAAGCGGTCTACTTCGACCACGATGTCGACAGGCTGCGGGAACTGGCCTCGGTGGCCGCCTCGGTCGGGGTCGAACGCTTCGTGCTGGACGACGGCTGGTTCCTCGGGCGCCGCCACGAGCGGGCCGGCCTCGGCGACTGGTACGTCGACCCCGGGAAGTACCCCGACGGTCTGCACCCCGTCTTCGACCACGTGCGCCGGCTGGGCATGGAGGTGGGCCTGTGGGTCGAACCCGAGATGGTCAACCCCGACTCGGACCTCTACCGCGCCCACCCGGACTGGGTGTTGGCGGCGGAGGGGCGGTTACCGCTCCCCTGGCGCCACCAGCACGTGCTCGACCTGTCCCGGCCCGAGGTCTCCGAGTACCTCTTCGAGCGCCTGACGGCGCTGGTCACCGAGTACCGGGTCGACTACCTGAAGTGGGACCACAACCGCGACCTGTTGGAGGCCGTCCACGGGCCGACGGGTCGGGCCGGCGTCCACGCCCAGACCCTGGCCGGCTACCGGTTGCTGGACAGGCTGCGGGAACGGCACCCGGGGTTGGAGATCGAGTCCTGCTCCTCCGGTGGCGCGCGGGTGGACCTGGGAGTGCTGGAACGGACCGACCGGGTGTGGGCCTCCGACACCAACGACCCGGTGGAACGCCAGGCCATCCAGCGCTGGACCGAGGTGCTCCTGCCTCCCGAACTGGTGGGAAGCCACGTCGGCGGCCCCACCTCGCACACCACGGGACGCATGACGGACCTGCGGTTCCGCCTGCTCACCAGCCTCGGCGGGCACGCCGGCATCGAGTGGGACCTGGTCGGCCGGGACGAGGCCGAACTCGACGCGATCCGGGCCTGGGCGAGCCTGTACCGGGAACTGCGGGAGCTGCTGCACGGAGGCCGCGTCGTCCACGTCGACCACCCCGATCCCGAAGCCCTGGTCCGGGGCGTCGTGGCGCCGGACGGCCGAGAGGCCGTCTTCTCCTACGCCCGGGTGGGGACCTCCACCGGGGCGGTCCCCGGGCGGGTGCGGCTGCCCGGCCTGGTGCCCGAGCACCGGTACCTCGTGCGGATCCGCACCGAGGTCGGAGAGCCCACCTCCGGGTCGGCCGTCGGGCTGCCCCGGTGGATCGGGGAAGGTGGCGTGGTGCTCACCGGGCGGGCCCTGGAGGCGGTGGGACTGCAACTGCCCGTCCTCCACCCCGCGCACGGCCTGCTCCTGCACCTGATGGCGGCGTGAGCCCGGCCGAGGCGCGTCCGGTGCTGGGGTTCACCCCTGTTCCCAGGTGCCGGAGGCGAGGAACTCGTCGATGGTCCGGCGGTGCGGGGCCAGGTCCAGCTGCTGCGCCGCCACCCAGGAGTCGTCGTAGTAGGTGTGGTCGTAGCGGTCCCCGCCGTCGCAGAGCAGGGTGACCACGCTGCCCGTGGTGCCCGCGTCCAGCATCCGGCTGATCAGCTGCCAGCTGCCCCAGAGGTTGGTGCCCGTGGAACCACCGGCGCGCAGCCCGGTCATCTCGTGGAGGTGGCGGACGGCCGCGATGCTCGCGGCATCGGGCACCGGGATCATCAGGTCGATCACGCTGGGCACGAAGCTGGGTTCGATGCGGGGGCGGCCGATCCCCTCGATCCGGGAGGGCATCCCGGTGGCGTAGTCGGGAGCGCTCGTGGTCCACCCCGGGAAGTACGCGGAGTTCTCCGGGTCGACGACGGCCAACCGGGTCGGGTAGCGCCGGTACCGCAGGTAGCGGCCGATGGTCGCCGAGGTCCCGCCGGTACCGGCACCCACCACGATCCACTCGGGGACGGGGTGCCGTTCCTGGCTGAGCTGCTCGAAGATGGACTCGGCGATGTTGTTGTTCCCGCGCCAGTCCGTCGCCCGTTCGGCGTAGGTGAACTGGTCCATGTAGTGCCCGCCGGTCTCCTCGGCGAGCCGCTGGGCCTCGGAGTAGATCTCGATCGGCCGGTCGGTGAAGTGGCACCGACCGCCGTAGCGTTCGATGAGCGCGATCTTCTCCGGACTCGTGGTGCGGGGCATCACGGCGATGAACGGCAGGTCGAGGAGCCGGGCGAAGTACGCCTCGGACACGGCGGTGCTCCCGCTGGTGGCCTCGATGATCGTGGTGTGCTCGGTGATCCACCCGTTGGCGAGACCGTAGAGGAACAGCGACCTCGCCAGCCGGTGCTTCAGGCTCCCGGTGGGATGCACCGACTCGTCCTTGAGGTAGAGGTCGATCCCCCACTCGGCGGGCAGTGGCACGAGGTGCAGGTGCGTGTCGGCCGACCGGTTGGCGTCCGCCTGCACCCGGCGGACCGCCTCGTCCGCCCAGGCGCGCGCCCGGCGGCCGAGAGCGTCGTCCCACTTCCCCTCGTCCCGCGCCCCAGCCCGCATCGCGGCAGGATAGCCGACCCACCTGGGCGCCGGTCCGCCCCGTGGCCGACGGCCAGCGGCGTTTGGTCCTCCCCCGGTCGGGCATTCCGGGGGGACGCGCCTCGTGTGAGCAGAGCGGTGTGTGCCGCCTCGCCGAGCCGACGACGCCGACGGCGCCGGGCTGGACGCACCGCGTGCCACCGACAGCGGGGGCAACGGCAGGTCGTCAGCACTGGGAGGTTGGCAATGAGCGGCTACTTCGGCCCCGAGGGTGGCCTCGGCGGGGGCCCGGAAGGCTTCGGCGGAGGCTCCTTCGACGAGTTCCTCGCCCGGTTCTTCGGCAGCGGTGGACAGCGCCACCCCGCGCGGCGGGTGGACATCACGTTGCTGATGAGCGAGCAGGCGCGGGAGCTGATGGCCAGGGCTGCCCGGAAGACGGCCGAGTGGGGGCGGGCGGACGTCGACACCGAGCACCTCCTCTGGGCAGCGACGCAGGTAGCCCCGACGCGGGAACTGCTGGAGGAGGCCGGAGCCGACCCGAGGGCGCTGGCCTCGGCCGTGGAGGAACACGGCCCGTCCTCCGGGGCACCCCGGGAGGCGCCGCCGACGCTGGCGCCCGCGGCGAAACGGGCACTGCTCGACGCCCACCAGCTGTCCCGGGCCACCGGAGCCAGCTACATCGGCCCAGAGCACCTGCTGTTGGCGCTGGCGGCGAACCCGGAGTCGCACGCGGGCAGGTTGTTGACCGGTGCCCACGTGACTCCCAACGCGCTGAGGTCGGCGTTCTCGGGGCGGGGCGCCCCGCCGGAGCGGGCGCAGCAGACCAGCACACCGACGGTGGACCAGTACGGCCGGGACCTGACCGCCGCGGCGCGGGAGGCCAAGCTGGACCCGGTGATCGGACGCGACGGCGAGATCGAGCAGACCATCGAGGTGCTCTCCCGCCGCACCAAGAACAACCCGGTCCTCATCGGGGACGCCGGGGTGGGCAAGACCGCGATCGTCGAGGGGCTCGCGCAGCGCATCGTCGACGCGGACGTCCCCGACCTGCTGTTGGACAAGCGCGTCATCCAGCTCGACATCACCGGGGTGGTGGCCGGCACCCGCTACCGGGGTGACTTCGAGGAGCGGATGAAGAAGCTCATCGACGAGATCAGGGAGCACGGCGACGACCTGATCATCTTCATCGACGAGCTGCACACGGTCGTCGGGGCGGGTTCCGGGGCCGAGGGCACCATGGACGCGGGCAACATGCTCAAACCCTCGTTGGCCAGGGGCGAGATGCGGGTGGTCGGTGCCACGACGCTCGACGAGTACCGGCGCAACGTCGAGAAGGACGCCGCGTTGGAACGGCGGTTCCAACCCATCCTCGTGCCCGAACCCACCCTGGAGGACACCATCGCCATCCTGCGTGGTCTGCGGGACCGTTACGAGGCGCACCACCAGGTGCGGTTCCGTGACGAGGCGCTCGTGGCGGCGGCCGAGCTGTCCGACCGCTACGTCACCGACCGCTTCCTGCCGGACAAGGCGATCGACCTGGTCGACCAGGCCGGGGCCCGGGTCCGGCTCCGGCTGCGGACTCCCAACGCGCAGCTGCGGGAGTTGGAGCAGCAGCTGGAGCAGGTCCGGCGGGACAAGGCGCAGGCGGTGGCGGACGAGCAGTACGAGCACGCCTCCCGGCTGCGGGACCGGTCCGAGGAGCTGCGGGACCAGATCGAGTCGATGCGGGAGGACGGCACTCCCCGGTCTCCCGAGGTCACGACGAACGACATCGCCGAGGTCGTCTCCCGCTCCACCGGCATCCCGGTCAGCCAGCTGACGGAGGAGGAACGCAGCCGGTTGCTCCGCCTGGAGGAACACCTGCACCACCGGGTCATCGGGCAGGACGAGGCCGTGCGTGCGGTGGCCGAGGCGGTCCGGCGGTCCCGCGCCGGGTTGGGGGACCCGAACCGGCCGATGGGCAGTTTCCTGTTCCTGGGGCCCACCGGGGTCGGCAAGACCGAGCTGGCGAAGGCACTGGCGGAGGCGCTGTTCGGCGACGAGGACCGCATGGTGCGGATGGACATGAGCGAGTTCCAGGAACGGCACACGGTGAGCCGGCTCACCGGCGCTCCTCCCGGTTACGTGGGGTACGAGGAGGCCGGACAGCTCACCGAGACCGTCCGGCGGCACCCCTACTCCGTGCTGCTGTTCGACGAGATCGAGAAGGCGCACTCCGACGTGTTCAACATGCTGCTCCAGGTGTTGGACGACGGGCGGCTGACCGACGGGCAGGGGCGGACCGTGGACTTCCGCAACACGGTGGTCATCATGACCAGCAACGTGGGGTCCGACCTCGTCACCAGGGGCGCGGGGCGGCTGGGGTTCAACCCCGGCTCGGCGGCCGGTGCGGACCGGGAGAGCGAACGGGTGGAGGCGCGGCTGATGAGCCGGCTGCGGGAGACCTTCCGCCCGGAGTTCCTCAACCGCATCGACGAGGTCATCGTGTTCCGCCAGTTGGACTTCGCGCAGCTGCGGGAGGTGACGGACCTGATGCTGGAGGACACCCGACGGCGGCTGCGCGCCCAGGACGTCTCCATCCGGTTCGAGCCCGCCGCGGTGCAGTGGGTCGCCGAGCACGGCCACCAGCCGGAGTTCGGTGCCCGGCCGATGCGGCGCACCATCCAGCGGGAGATCGACAACCAGCTGTCGTCGATGTTGCTCGACGGCCAGCTGACGCCGGGGCACGAGGTGACGGTGGACGCCAGGGACGACCACCTGTACTTCGCCGTCGACGGTGGCGAGGGGGGCGTCCGGGAACAGGCGCAACCCGCCTGAGGTCGAGCGCTCGACACGGCGGCGTACGGTGTGGCCGAGGTGCATCCCGGGAGGGGTGGTGGGAGCGGGGTCGCCGGCCGAGGAGCCGGGGCCCCGTCCGGTCATGTGCCGGACGGGGCACGGCCCGTGACGGCGTCTGACCCCGACCAGCCCGCCGTCCCCCGGGGCCACCACGGAGGACTACGGAGAGTGCTCGGATCCCGCCGGACGGGGGTCCTCGCGGACTCCCACGCGACCGACGTCACCGGGGATCGGGGACACGCCGGGCCCGCAAAGCAGCGGGTTGTCGGCGGCGTCCTTCAGGATGCCTTCTGACGTCCCCGCGACCAGCGGGAACATCGACGCACCATCAGGAAGGACGATCCACACATGGCTCTGCCCGAGTTGACGCCAGAACAGCGGCAAGCCGCGCTGGCGAAGGCCGCCGAGGCCCGCAAGGCCCGTTCCGAACTGCTCGCGGGTCTCAAGTCGGGCCAGCACACGCTGCCCGCCGTGCTCGACAAGGCCAAGACCGACACCATCGTCGGCAAGACGAAGGTGACGGCCCTGGTCAAGGCGCTTCCCGGCATTGGTGACAAGCGGGCCGCAGCCGTGCTGGAGCAGGCCGGGATCGACACGTCCCGCCGCGCCGCGGGGCTCGGCGACCGCCAGCGGCAGGCGCTGATCGACGCGCTGGCCGGCTGAGTTCCCCGTGAGCGGGACGGCGCCCGGCTCCCCTCGGTCGAGGGGGTCGGGGTCGCCTCGTTCACCCGGTCACCACCCCCGCCGCCCCCCTGCTCGGGAGGGGCGGCGGGGTGGCCTGTCCCCGGTCCTGCCCGCGGCCCCCGGCGTCAGGCCGGCACCTGGTCGGAGTCCCGCTCCCAGTGCCGGTGCGCGCCGAGCGCGTGGACGAAGTGCCCGCTCACCCCGGGGCTGCTCGCGTTGTCCACGTCGGTCACCACGCCCTGGTCGGTCACCGTGCCGTCCCCCTCGTTGGCCAGCCGCACGTTGACCAGTCCCGCCCTGCCGAGCAACGCGACGCCGTGCCCGGTCGCCGCGAGCGGCTTGCCGTGTTTGAAGGCCTCGGCGACGAAGTGCAGTGCCAGGCCGTCCGAGGAGAGGTTCTGGAGGCTCTCCTCCCCCGCTGGTACGTACACGGCGTCGTAGAGCACGGAGGCCATGGTGGACATGGCCCGGTCGACGGCGATGCTCCCGCCGTCCGAGGTGCGCACCGAGCCGTCGGCGGGTGCCAGCAGCTCGGGGACCGCCCCGCGTGAGCGGAGTTCCTCGCTGATCAGCCGGACCGCGCCCTCGTCGACCCCGTCGGACACCAGCACCGCGACCCGCCGGGTCTCCAGGCGGCCGGTGACCGCGTTCGCCTGGCTCAGCGCGGGCGAGCTGCGCCCGTGGTTGGGTCGGACCTCCGAGCTCGGAGCGGGGACGCCGATGCCGTTCGCGACCTGCACGGCGAGGTCGTGGTCGACGTGGTTGATCTGGGCGACGACGCGTTCCCGGATCTCGACGGTCTCGACCTTGCCGAGTTCGAAGCGGAACGCGGCGATGATGTGCTGCCGTTCCCAGGCCGACATGCTGTTCCAGAACAGGGTGGCCTGCGAGTAGTAGTCCTTGAAGCTCTCGCTCCTGGCCCGGATCTTGTGGCCCTCGACCTTCTCCTGGTAGTGGCGGAACGCACCCTGGTCGGCTCCCGCCGTCATGGGGCAGCCCCCGCCGAGGCTGTTCTTGGTGTAGCTGGTCCGCCCCCGGTGGATCCGGGACTGGTGGTAGCCGTCGCGCTGGTCGTTCGTGACGGGAGCCACCGGGCGGTTCACCGGGATCTGCGCGAAGTTGGGGCCGCCGAGCCGGATGAGCTGGGTGTCGAGGTAGGAGAAGTTGCGGGCCTGGAGCAGCGGATCGTTGGTGAAGTCGATGCCGGGCACGACGTTGGCGGTGTGGAACGCGATCTGCTCGGTCTCGGCGAAGAAGTTGTCCGGGTTCCTGTTGAGCACGAGCTTGCCCACCGGGCGGACGGGGACCTCCTCCTCCGGGATGATCTTGGTGGCGTCCAGCAGGTCGAAGTCGAAGTCGAACTCGGCGGACTCCGGGACCAGCTGCACACCCAGCTCCCATTCGGGGAACTGCCCGGCCTCGATCGCCTCCCAGAGGTCCCGCCGGTTGTAGTCGGGATCCTTGCCGGCGACCTTCTGGCACTCGTCCCACACCAGGGAGTGCGTTCCCAGCACCGGCTTCCAGTGGAACTTCACGAAGGTGCCCCGGCCCTCACCGTCGACGAAGCGGAACGTGTGCACGCCGAAGCCCTGCATCATGCGGTAGCTGCGGGGCAGTGCCCGGTCGGACATCAGCCACATCATCATGTGCATCGACTCGGGCTGGAGCGAGACGAAGTCCCACAGGGTGTCGTGCGCCGACTGGGCCTGCGGGATCTCGTTGTGCGGTTCCGGTTTCACCGCGTGCACGAAGTCGGGGAACTTGATGCCGTCGTGGATGAAGAAGACGGGCATGTTGTTCGCGACGAGGTCGTAGTTGCCCTGCCGCGTGTAGAACTTCGTCGCGAATCCCCGTACGTCCCGGACGGTGTCGGCGGACCCCCGCGACCCGGCCACGGTGGAGAAGCGCACGAACACGGGCGTGCGCAGGCCCGGGTCGGTGAGGAACTCGGCGGAGGTGTACTCGCCGAGTGAGCCGTCGTAGGGCTGGAAATACCCGTAGGCACCGGCTCCCCGCGCGTGAACCACCCGTTCGGGAATGCGTTCGTGGTCGAAGTGGGTGATCTTCTCCCGCGCGTGGAAATCCTCCAGCAGGGTGGGGCCGCGTTCCCCGACGGTCAGCGAGTCGTCGGTGTGGTCGACGCGCACTCCCTGCTGCGTCGTGAGGTAGGCGCCGTCAGCGCTGACGCGCTCCGCGTCCAGTTGCCGTTGCTTGTCGTCCGCGCCTCGACCGGAAGGCGGCGGGTTGCCCGAGACAGGATCTGGACCGCTCATCTGACAAACCTCTCCGTCGTGGTCTGGCTTCCCTCCGTAGGGGTTCCTCCGCTCCTACCCGGCGGGCGGCGGCCGAAACCCACCCGCACGCGGTCACGGCGGGGTCGGCGGCGGGAGGGAGTGGGCCGCGGACCGACGGGGTACCCGGTGGGCATGACGAGGCACTTCGAATCCGGCCGGGGTGAGGACCGCGCTCCTGCCCACGATCCCGAGCGGGTCCCCCCGACCGAGACCCCGCCGGCCGAGAGCAGCGCCACCGAGGAGCTCGCCTACCGGGACCCGAAGCCGCCGTCGCGGTGGAGCGTCCGGCTGACGGTGTTGGCGATCGTGCTGCTGGCCGCGCTGGTGGCGGGCTTCTTCGCTGGGTACCTCGCGGGTCTCTTCTTCTGACCACGGTCCGGTGACGGCCGGCGGCTCCGGCCCGCTGCCACCCTGGGAGCTCCTCCGGCGCCGCCGGGGGCGTGCGGCACGCCGGGGTACCACCGGTGCTGGTCCGGTACCGGGGGTGCCGTCCCGGACGCGCCTCCCGGCGCACCCCGTGCCGGCTGCGGCGGTCCGCTCGGGCACCGCCCGGCTCACTCGTGGTCCAGCACCGCCCCCATCGCCGCCACCACGACCGGGTGGCCGAGGGGCAGCGGCCGACGGCGGTCGTTGCGCGTGCCGGCCGGGTCGAGTTCCCGGACCGGCACGGAGCCGAAGTGGTCGGGGACCTCAGACGGTTCGGGGAGCGCGGGGCCGGCCAGCAGGTAGACGGCGTCGATCCCGGACCCGGGACGGGTGGCCAGCCACTGCGCGGTGTCCACCAGGTTCCGCGTGGTCAGCAGGACGACCGGGGCCTCGCCGAGCAGGCTGGCGGCCAGGTGCGCGGGATTCGGCAGGGCTGGCCACCGGACCCACTCGACGCGGTAGCGGTCGGACAGCGTCCGCCAGCTGGCGGGCAGCTCGCCGTGGATCGCCTCGCCCGCCGGGTCCAGCACCATGATCGTCGGCGACTCCGGAGGCCCGGCCGTGACGACTCCCGGTCCGCTCTCCGGGGAGAACCTGCGCTCGCTGATCGTCATGCTCGTCCTCCACTGGCCGCCTCGTCGCGTCCCTCCACCGGCCGGCCCGGTCGTGGGCGACCCCGTGGTGGGGGAGTACCCAGCGGGGAAGGTGGGCACACGGAGGAGCGGCGGGGAGCGCCACCGGCCCCCGGGGTTCCGGGGTGGCGGCAGCCCTCCCGCCTGGTGTTCGACCCCCCGGGTGGGGACGGACGGGAGCCGTCAGCGGACCGCCACCGCCTCCTCCCCTCGGGGCAGGAGTTCGCCCACCACCGGGAAGCCGGGCACCTCCCCCGCCACCAGCAGCCCGCCCGAGATCTGCGGGTCGGCGAGCAGCAGGGCGTCCTCCTCCGGCAGGCCGTCGGCCGCCACGTGCTGCCCCAGCCAGCGCAGGACCCGCCGGGACCGGGGGGAGTCGGCGTGCGCGGCGCTGGTCCGCGCGCCCTCCAGGAACGGGAGGGCCGCCGAGTCGAGGACCACGGTGACGCCGCTGGCCCGCGCCAGCAGGTAGGCATGGCCGAGCAGGCCGTACTCCCCCACCTCGACGGCTCCCCGCGCGCCGTTCTCGAGGGCGCTTTCGGCTGCCCGGTGGTTGAGGGCGGTCATGCTCGCCACGGCCTGCGGAAGTACTCGCCGGTCGCTCGGTGCCGCCGGGTCAGCACCCCGCTGCCCAGGGGTTTGGTCAGGGTGAGCGGCACCCCTGGCACGCCGCCGTCGGCGCTGAGGACCGCGTCCGGACGCCCCGCGCCGGTCACGGACAGGCCGTAGCCGAGGCGGTCGTCGCCGACGGGGTGGGTGCCGCCGAGCTGGCACCGGGCGTCCCGTGCCACGTCCAGGCCGCCCTGGAGGAGCTGCGCCGCCTGGTCGGCGGGCAGGTCCCGCCGCCAGCCCAGCAGGTTCACGGCGAGTACCGGACGGGCGCCGGTGGCGTACACCGGGGAGAACGCGTGGGCCGCCGCGACGCAGCCCCAGTCGTAGGGATCGTCCAGGACGGGGGGCAGGATCCTGGTGGAGCTGGCCAGGGTGTGGTTGGTGGCCCACCGCAGGACGCTGGCGCTGTCGGTGTCGTCCCGCCCGGCGAGGAGTTCTCCGACCGCTCCGCTCCCGGGTGCCGCGCCGGCGAGTCCGTGGACGAGCCGCTCCAGCTCGGGCGGGAGTAAGGCCGGGTCCTCGTCCTCGGGGAGGAACCGGGTGAGGCGCTGGTCTCCGGGTGCGTGGCGGACCGGGTCGTCGGGGCGTGCTGGTTGTGGGGAATGGGACATCTGATCATGGTGCCCGAACCGGTGTCGTGGCGGTACGCGGTGGCGGAGCCGCCCCGGGCGGGCGGCCCGGTCGGCGGCACCACCGGTGCGGGTCGGTGGGGCGCGGTGGTGCCACCGGCGGTGAGCCGGCGTGGAGACGTGGGCGGTGTCCCGCTCCGGTCGGAGGGCTCCGGTCGGACGGCTCTTGTCGGAGGGCTCCGGTCGGAGGGCTCGGGCCGGGACGGGTCGGGACGGCGTCCGCCGCACCGACCGGGCCGACCCGCGCCGACCACGGGCCTGGCCCGGCTCCTGGTGGGGCGGAGGCACCGTTCTCCGGGGTGGCACGGCGTCGGGCCCCCAGGTCGTGGCCGGCCGGAGAATGAGGTGGCGTGGGCGACGGTGGTGCCCGAGGATGACCCCGGTGATCGATACTGGTTTGGCGGACACCGTGGTCCTGGTGACGGGAGCTGACCGGGGGATCGGCGCGGCGACCGCACTCGCCTTCGCCGCCCAGGGGGCCCGGGTCGCCGTGCACCACCACCCCGGCACGGCGAGCCCGCCGCCGGGTGTGCGGTTCGAGCACACGCCGGGTGGTGCGGACGAGGCAGGCGAGTTGGTTGACAGGCTGGTCCAGGCCGGGGCGGGGGCGGTGGCGACGTTCCCGGCGGACCTCGGGGCCCCCGGGGCACCGCGCGCGCTCCTCGACGCCGTCGAAGACGAGCTGGGGCCGGTGCTGGTCCTGGTCAACAACGCCGCCCACTGCGAGAGTCCCGACATCGTCACCGAGCTCACCGAGGGCGTGCTGGACCGGACGTACCGGGTGAACGTGCACGCGCCCGCGCTGCTCATCTCGGAGGTCGCGCGCCGGCGCACGACCGGCGGTGCGGGTAGCCCGACCGGACCCGAGGACCGGGAGTGGCTTCCGGCGGTGATCAACATCTCCACCGACGCCGCCCGGGCGTTCCCCGGGCAGCTCGCCTACGGCACGTCCAAGGCGGCGTTGGAGGCGCTGACCCGTGCGACCGCCCTGGATCTCGGTCCGCTGGGGGTGCGGGTGAACGCCGTGGCCCCGGGGCCGGTGCAGACCGGTTGGATGGCTGCCGACCTCGTGGAGCAGGTGCGTCCGTCGATCCCGTTGCGCAGGGTGGGGGACCCGGGCGACATCGCGGACTGCGTCGTCTTCCTCGCCTCCCGGCAGGCGCGTTGGATCACCGGGCAGGTGGTGCAGGTCGCGGGTGGCCACGCGTTGTGAGCGCACCCGGGCCTCGGGTGGGGGCGGGCGGCGTCCCCTCCCGGCCCTCCCCCCCCTGGGCGGGGGCGTTCGTGGTGGACCCCGGGGTGCTGGCTCAGCGCGAGCTCACGGCCAGCCACCCCGCCAGGCCGAGGAAGACGACCCCGGTCCCCTGGTCCACCCGCCGCATGGCACCGGGTCGGGTGATGGCCCCGATGCGGGCGCCGGCGGTGGCGTAGAGCAGCATGACGACGAACTCGACGACCAGGTAGCCGGCGCCGAGGGCCAGCAACCGCGCGGTCGCGGACTCGCTGTCCTGGTCGACGAACTGGGGCAGGAAGGCCGTGAACAACAGCAGTGCCTTCGGGTTCGTCGCGGCCACCAGGAACTCGCGGCGAGCGAGGCGCCAGCGGGACGGGCGGGTTTCGGCCTCCGGGGCGGGGGCCTCGCCCGCTCCCGCCCGGCGGGAGCGCCAGAGCGTGGAGATCCCCAGCCAGCCGAGGTAGGCCACGCCGCACCAGGTCAGCACGGTGTACGCGAGGTCGGAGGACGTGATCAGGGCGCCGGCTCCGAACGCGACCGCGAGGATCATGAGGACGAAGGCGAACAGGCGTCCGGTGGCGGCCACGACGGCGGGGGTGATGCCGTGGTGGATCGCGTTGCGCATGCCGAGAAGTTGGTTCGCTCCCGGTACCAGCGACACCAGGAACGCGGCGGTGAGGAACCCCGTCCACTCCGCACCCACCCGGGACCTCCCCCTCGCCTGGCGGGTCCGACCGCCGCTCCCGGCGACGTCGGTGGGCGGCGGCCCTCTGGATGACCCGCGTGTGAGTGAGCCACGCTACTGGTCGTGGTCTCGCAGTGGGGGCTTCCGGGGACCAGCCCTCACTGTGGTCGCCACCACCCCGGTGCGGTGGCTGCCGGCACCCGCGGACCTCCGCCCCGGCCAGCGCTGGCCGGGGCGGATCGGCGAACCCTGGTCACCCGGGTGGTACCGCACCACCCGGGTGAGGGGACGTCAGCCGGGATCAGCTCGCGGCGACGCGGATGACGTTCCAGGACAGCGGTGGCAACTCCGCGGTGAGGGTTCCGTCCTGGCAGCTCGTACCGGACACCTGGCGAGGTGTCACCCGGTCCTGGTGCTCCAGGGTGTTGGTGGCGTGCCGGTCCGCGTCGGCGAGCACCCGGTGCTCCAGCACCCGGGCCTGGCCGAGGCCGCGCAGGTCAGCGGTGAGCCGGAGGGGGTTCTCGGTGTCGCGGTTCACCGCGAAGACGGTGACGCTGCCGTCCTCCGCCTCCACGGCGGTCGCGTGCAGGTGGTCGACCTCCCCGAACTTCGCCGTCTCGTAGGTGGTGCTCGTCCCGGCCAGTCGCAGGACACGGCCGCGGCCGTGCCGTGCCGCGTCGGCGAAGGGGAAGAAGCTCGTCTGCCGCCACGCCGGGCCGCCGGGCTCGGTCATGATCGGCGCGATGACGTTGACGAGCTGGGCCAGGCAGGCCGCGGTGACCCGGTCGCAGTGCCGCAGCAGGGTGATCAGGAGGCTACCGACCACCACGGCGTCGGTGACCGAGTAGACGTCCTCGATGACGCGGGGCGCCACCCGCCAGCCGGGGTCCTCGCCCTCACGGGACTGGTACCAGACGTTCCACTCGTCGAAGGAGATCTCCAGCCGCTTGGAGCTGCGGACCTTGGCCCGGACGTGGTCGGCCGTCGCCACCACGCTGTCGATGAAGTGCTCCATGTCCACGGCGGAGGCCAGGAAGCTGCCGACATCGCCGTTCTGCTCGTGGTAGTAGGCGTGGCACGAGACGTAGTCGACGCGGTCGTAGCAGTGCTCGAGCATGGTCGCCTCCCAGGAGGCGAAGGTCGGCATCGCCGAGGAGGAGCTGCCGCAGGCGACCAACCGCAGGTCCGGGTCGATCAGCCGCATGACGTTCGCGGTCTCGTTCGCGAGCCGGCCGTACTCCTCCGCGGTCTTGCGCCCCATCTGCCACGGCCCGTCGAGCTCGTTGCCCAGGCACCACAGCCGGATGTCGAAGGGCTCCTCGTCGCCGTGCCGCCGTCGCAGGTCGGACAGCTCGGTACCGCCGGGGTGGTTGGTGTACTCGAGCAGCCGGCGGGCGTCGTCGACGCCCCTCGTCCCGAGGTTGAGCGCCATCATCGGTTCGATGCCCGTCCTGCGGGTGAAGTTCATGAACTCGCTGAGGCCGAACTGGTTGGTCTCGGTCGACTTCCAGGCCAGTTCGAGGCGGCGGGGACGTTCCTCGACCGGCCCGACCCCGTCCTCCCAGTTGTACCCGGAGACGAAGTTCCCGCCGGGGTACCGGACCATCGTCACGCCCAGCTCCCGGATGAGGGCCAGCACGTCGGTGCGCAGGCCGTCCGCGTCGGCTGTCGGGTGGTCCGGCTCGTAGATGCCGGTGTAGACGCACCGGCCCATGTGTTCGACGAAGGAGCCGAACAGGCGGGGGTTCACTTCGCCGACGCTGAACGCCGGGTCCAGTGTGAGGGAGGCGGTGGGCTGCACTGGGGTGGCGGAGTCCTGCATTGCTTCCTTCCATCGGTTCACGTCGGGGGTGGTCGCCGGGCGGTGACCACCCCCTGGCGGCCTCGGGTGCCGCCGCACGTCATGGCCGTTCGGCCGTGCCCGGGTCAGGTCACGAGGGGCCATCCCTCGTCGTCCCAGGAGAGCTGGTTCAGGCCGACCTTGGACAGGCCACCGTCGGCCCGGTCGTAGTAGTGGTAGACGAGCAGATCGACGTCGCCGTCCCGCAGGACGCTCTGCCCGCCGGGTCCGCGCACGTCGCCGTGACTGGCGAGCAGCTGGGTCCCGCCGCCGTCGAGCATCGGCACGCCGTCGCGGTCGACGTACGGGCCGGTCGGGCTGGCCGAGCGGCCCACCATGATCCGGTAGTCGCTGTCCACTCCCCGGCAGCAGTGGTCGAAGGAGACGAACAGGTAGTAGTAGCCGCCGCGTTCGATGACGTAGGGCGCCTCGACCGCCTGCTCCACGGGGCGGCGGGCCAGGTGGTGGAGGGTGCGGTCCGTGGGGTGCGGCATCCCGGTGAAGGGGTCGAGGCGGATCATCCTGATGCCGCTCCAGAAGGAGCCGAACACGAGCCACCACCGGCCCTGCCGGTCCACCAGCAGTGCCGGGTCGATGGCGTTGTGGTCGTCGTCGAGGGTGGTGGACACGACGATGCCGTGGTCGGTGAACGTGCCGGGACGTCCGCTGGGGCTGGTGGCCAGTCCGATGGCCGAGTTCCGGGAGCCGGACGTCGAGGCGGCGTAGTACAACCAGTACCTGCCGCGCTGGTAGGAGATGTCGGGCGCCCACACGTCACCGTCGCTGTAGTCGTGGACCCAGGCGGGCACGGTGGGGAACACGGGGTCGGCACGGGTGAAGTGCGACCGGTCCGGGGAGGTGCGGGCACCCAGGTTCCCGTGGCTCTCCAGGAGGAGGTAGCCGGCACGGGTGCGCACCATCGAGGGGTCGTGGATGCGGGTGTCACCGCTGACCGGACCGGGGCCGGGGTAGGCGGCGATCGCGGGGGGCGCCGCCGCCATCCAGACCACCACCGTGCCCGCCGCGACCGCCACCCGGAGCGCCCCGCGTCCCTTCGTCCACCGCATGCTCGTACCTCCACCCTGGTCGCCGCCGGGGCCGGCGGCTCGTCCCCCCAGCGTCGGGCGGCTCTGCCGTGGAGGCAGGGCGCGGTCAGCCGGCAGGGTGGCGGTGTCGCTCGTTCGGCGGAGCGACCGGGGGACGCGGGTCGCGGCCGGCCGGGTCCCGGGTCCCGGTCGGGCGGCTGCCCTGCCCCGGTGGCAGGGGACGGCGAGCGGGGTCCACGCACGGCGGTGGGGCCGCCCGGACGACACCGGACGGCCACGCACCGGGACCAGTGGGCCCTCAGTAGGCACGGGGCCACCCGCCGCTCCAGTCGAGCAGGTTGACGCCCAGCTTGTGCCGACCGTGGTCGGCGCCGTCGTAGTAGTGGTACACGAGCAGGTCACCGTCGACGTCGGAGAGCACGCTCTGCCCGCCCGGTCCGATGATCGTGCCGTGGGTGGAGAGCACCTCGGTGCCGCCACCGGCGAGCATCGGCACGCCGTCGCGGTCGACGTACGGGCCGGTCGGACTGGTGGACCGGCCGACCAGGACGCGGTAGGTGCTGTCGACCCCGCTGCAGCAGTGGTCGTAGGAGACGAACAGGTAGTAGTAGCCGTTCCGCTCCAGGACGTAGGGCGCCTCCACCGCGTGGGGCGAGTCGGGTCGGGTGGCCAGGTGGTGCAGGGTGCGGTCGGTGGGGTGCCGGAGCCCGGTCTCGGGGTCGAGGCGGATCATCCTGATCCCGGTCCAGAACGAGCCGAGGGAGAGCCACCACGAGCCGTCGGAGGTCACCAGCAGCGAGGGGTCGATGGCGTTGAAGTCGTCGCCGTGGGTGCTGGAGATGACGATGCCCTGGTCGGTGAACGTGCCGGGCTGGCCGGTGGGGCTGGTGGCGAGACCGATCGCGGAGTGGTTGGAACCGAAGCTGGACGCGGTGTAGTACATCCAGTAGGTGCCCCGGTGGTAGGAGACGTCCGGTGCCCACACCCCCCGCACGTCGTTGTAGTCGTCGACCCAGGCCGGCACCTCGGCGAGGGCGGGGCCGACCCGGTCGAAGTCGATCCGGTTCGACGAGCTCCGGACCTCGATGCCGTTGTGGCTGGAGTAGAGCAGGTACCCCTCGGGGGTGCGGACCATGGACGGGTCGTGGACCAGGACATCGCCCCGCACGAGCCCGGGCAGCGGGTAGCCCTGCTCCGACGCCGGGGGGACGTCGGCCTCGGCGGCGTGCGCCACGGCGGGCACTCCCGTCGTGACCAGCGCGGTCACCGCGAGGAGAGCGACGGTGGACCGGAGGCGGCCGGCGGCTCTGACAACCATCTTCGTGCTCCTTGTCGCTGGAAGGGGTGGGATCACGGGTGGTGCTCGGTCACTGACCGGAGAGCCCGGTGTGGGCCACGCCCCGGACCACCTGCCGCTGGAACAGGACGAAGAGGACCAGCAGCGGCAGCCCGGCGAGGACCGCGGAGGCCATGACCCTGGCGAAACGCAGGCCGTAGCCGCTCTCGATCGCCGCGAGTCCCACGGGCAGGGTCATGAACTGGGGATCGGTGCTGACGATGAAGGGCCAGAGGAAGTTGTTCCAGGTGGTGATGAACGTGAAGATCGCGACGGCCGCGATCACCGGCCGGGACAGGGGCAGGATGATCTGCCAGTAGATGCGCCAACGACGGGCTCCGTCCATCAACGCGGCCTCCTCCAGCTCCCGGGGGATGCCGTCGAAGAACTTCTTGAGGATGAAGACCATCGCGGGCGTGACGATCTGCGGCAGGATGATCCCCCAGTAGGTGTCGACCATGTTCAGCAGCACCATCTGGTCGAACAGCGGGACGATCAGCACCTGCGGGGGCACCATGATCCCGACCAGGGTGATCGCGAACAGGGCTCGTTTCCCGGGGAAGTCCGTCCTGGAGAACCCGTAGGCGGCCATCGTGCAGAGGACCACCACGAGGACCGTCACGACCGTCGCGGTGAGCAGGCTGTTGAACAGCCACAGCCAGAAGTGGCCGCCGTCGAGGACGGTGCGGTAGGCGTCCAGGGTGAACTCGGTCGGGAACCAGCGCAACGGAATGGCGGTCGTCTCCGCCTCCGGCTTCACCGAGGTCAGGAACGCCCAGGCGAGCGGCAGCAGCCAGAGCGCCGCCAGCAACGCGGTGATCACGAACAGCAGTAACGCGCCGGGGCGGAAGCGCCGTCGCCTGCTGGGCGGCGGCGAGGGCGGGGTGTCGTCGCCGCGGCCGCCCGAGGGGCGGGGGTCGGCCCTCCGGTCCGTCTCGTGCAGGGTCACGATGCCTCCTCGCGCGGTCGGAAGAGCCGGACCTGGGCGACGGCGACGACCAGGATCAGGGCGAACAGGATGTAGGAGATGGCGGAGGCGTAGCCGATGCGGAAGTTGGTGAAGCCGGTCTGGTACATGTACTGGATCACCGGCCGGGTCGCGTGCTCCGGTCCGCCACCGGTCATCAGGTAGAACTGGTCGAAGATCTTCAACGAGGCCAGCAGCTGGAGCACCACGACCAGGCCGGTGGTGCGACGCAGCATCGGCAGCGTGATCCGCCAGAGCTTGTCCCACCAGGTGGCCCCGTCCAGCTCGGCGGCCTCGTAGAGGTGGTGGGGGATCGCCTGGAGCCCGGCCAGGTACAGCAGGAAGTTGAACCCGACCGTCCACCACACGGTGGTCAGGACCACCGACACCATCGCGGTGTTCGGCTCGGTCAACCACCCGATGTCGGCGTCGATCCCCAGTCCGGCCAACAGCCCGTCGGCCAGTCCGAAGTCCGGCTGGAGGATCCAGACGAAGATCATCGTGACGACGGTGGAGGGCAGGACGTACGGCGCGAAGAAGGCGAGGCGCCACAGCCAGCGCCCGGGGCTCAGGTGGTTGGTGAGCAGGGCCATCACCAGCCCCACCGCCACCAGCAGCGGGGTGCTGAGCAGGGTGAACTTGACCGTGACCCACAACGCCTGCCAGACGGCGGGATCGCCGACCGCCTCCGCGTAGTTGTCGAGGCCGACGAACCGGGCCTCGCCACTGGCGAGGCTGGCGTCGGTGAGGCTGCTGATCAGACCGCCCACCAGGGGCCAGCCGAGGAACAGCGCGTAGGCCAGCAGGAAGGGCAGCACGAACAGCAGCCCGGTCAGGTTGCGGCGCCGTCGTCGGGGTGGGCTCGCGGTGGCGGGTTCGCGCCGGGTCGTGGCGGCGGGTCCGGTGTCGACGCTCATGGCGGTCCCTCCCCTCAGTCGATCGGATTCGGACGGTCGAGCAGGTCCTCCATCACCCGGCGGATGCCGAGAACGCCCTGTTCCGGGCTGGTGCGGCCGGAGAACACCGCCGAGATCACCGCGCCGAGCTCGAGCCACATCACGGAGGCGGACCCGGCGAACCACACCTCCGGGTCCAGCTGGACGTCGTCGGCGACCGAGCGGTAGTTGGACTGCGGGCGGAGGTCGAGGTACTCCGGGTCCTCCTGGGCCGGCCGGTAGGCGGGTACGTGGCCGCCCCGCGCCCAGGTGATGCTCTGGCTGAGGAGGAAGGCGATGAACTCGTAGACGCGGCGGTGGTCCTCGTCGGTGCGGTCGGTGCGGTGGGGCAGCACGAAGACGTGCGCGTCGGCCTGCGCGTTGGCGTTGTCGAAGACCTGGGGGATGCGGGCCATGGAGAACGGGGTCCCGGTCTCCAGGAAGGTGCTGACCTCCCAGTCACCGAAGATGAAGAAGCCGGCGTGCCCGCTGGCGAACAGGGAGACCGCGCCGTTGACGTCGACCTCCCTCGGCGCGAGACCGTCGTCGGTCAGGCCGCGCATGTACTGGAGAACCCGCAACACCTTGTCGTCGTCGACGGCGAGGCCGGTGCCCTCCGGGGTGAGGAGGTGCCCGTCCAGTTGTCGGTAGAGGGTCCAGAAGACCCGCCAGGGGCCGATGGTGTCGCTGCCGACCGTCTCGGTGACCAGTCCGTGGTGACCGGTGACCTCCTTGGCCGCGGCGAAGGCGGCCCGGAGTTCGTCCGGCCCGCTGATCGGGGCCAGTGAGCCGTCCGGCGCGAGGAGACCGGCCCGCTCGCACACGTCCACGTTGTAGTAGAGGACATAGGGGTGCACGTCCAGCGGCACCGCGTAGAGCCGTCCCTCGTGGTGCGACCGCCTCCAGAGCTCCGGGGGGAAGTCCTCCTCCCGGATCCCCGCCTCGGCGAGCAGGTCCGGCCGCAGCGGGTCGATGAGCCCGCTCGGCGCGTAGCCGGGCAACCGGGTCAGGTGGAGCGCGCTGACGTCGGGCGCGCGGCCTCCGGCGCCGGACATCGAGAGCTTGGTGTAGTACCGCTCGCCCCAGGCCAGGGTGACCGCCTCGAGGTCCACCTCGGGGTGGGCCGCGCGGTAGGCGTCCAGCATCTGGTTCATGTTGATGCCGTCGCCACCGGCGAAGAGGTGCCAGAAGCGGAGCGGGATCCCGTCGGAGAAGCGTGGCGGAGCGCAGCCGCCCAGAGCTCCGAGCGCGCCGAGCGAACCCAGTCCGAGTGCGCCCCCCAGCAACGCGCGGCGGCTGAGGCGACGGGAGCGATCGCGTGGTGTCACGGCAGCACCCTGTCCCGTATATCGACATTGATCCGGTTTCTCGAACGGAAGCTATGACGCGCATTACAGTCACGTCAACGGAACAAGGGTGAGACGTGACCGCTTTCGGACGAGAACCGCTGGTAACCCCTGAGTGAGGTCAGCCTGTCCGGCCAGCGCCTCTCCCACGCACCCACCAGGCCATGTCCGGAATACCGGACGGTTATCGCCACGTCGGATGCTGCTCGGAGTGCTGTCCCGAGGGGGCGGAGCGGACCGGCGGCGCCACACCCGAAACCCCCGCGCCGGATGTCCCCGCCACGCCGGAGGAGCTGACGGCCGGGGCGTGCACCGCGCCCCGGCGGACGGGACCGGACATCGCGGTGGTCCCCGGGGTCCCGTCGCGCGCCACGGCACGAACGGAGCGGGCCCCAGCGCACCCGGACACGCGGGAGGCGGCGCGACGGGAAGACCCCGGGAGCCGCACCACCCCCACCACGGACCCGCGCTTCACCGCGACTTGACTCGGTAGTGAGCCTGGCTAAGGATCACCGACAACCACGTCCTAGGAGGTCGCTTGTCGTTGCCGCGTCGTCTCACCTCAGTCCTGCTCAGCGCGGCGCTGCTCGTCGGTGCCGCGCTCGGGGCCGGCCCGGCGCAGGCCGCGCCCGCCACCCACCGCGACCCCGGGAACGGCGCCGAGCGGCACGAGGCCGCCGCTCCTGGTCCGACGGCCAGTCGCACGGTCCCGGTCACCGGGGAGAACCAGCCCGGCACGCCTGGCGGCCGCCCGTTGTCCGGGCCCGCGCCCACCGTGGGCGAACCCGGCGTCCAACAGGGGTACCCGCGTCAGACCCAGCTCCGCGAGTACCCCGAGGACCCGGAGGACCGGTCCGTCCGGCTCGGCCTGCTGCCCTACCACGAGATCGCGCCTCGCCTGAACGACCTCCAGCGGGAGAGCGACCGGGTCTCGGTCGAGGTCGTCGGCGAGTCCACGTTGGGCCGCGACCTCTACCTGGTCACGGTGACCGCTCCAGAACGGCCCGCCGAGACCCGTCGGCAGGACGCGTGGCGGGACCTCATCCAGGACAACCCGGGCCAGGCGGCCCGGCGCGGCGCCTTGCGCTCCCAGTACAAGGCGCCGGTGTGGATCAACGCCAACATCCACGGTGACGAGTGGGAGGGCACGGACGGGGCCATGCGGGTGGTCGAGCGGCTCGCCACCTCCGACGACGAGGACGTCCTCGCCCTGCTCGAACAGACCCGCGTCCACGTCACGATCAGCGGCAACCCCGACGGCCGGGTGGCCGGCACCCGGTCCAACGCGGCGGGCTTCGACGTCAACCGGGACCACATCACCTCGTCGCAGCCGGAGTCCCGAGCAGCCCGCGACGTACTCATCGAGACCCAACCCCTGCTGATGCTCGACCAGCACGGGTACACCGGGAACACCCTGATCGAACCCGGCACGCCGCCGCACGGGCAGAACTACGAGTTCGACCTGTACATCCGGCACGCCTACGCCAACGCGCTCGGCATGGAGCGGGCGGTCCAGGACCTCGGGCACGCGGAGACCCGCCAGGTGGACATCCCGTTCCGCGACTACCAGCCGGGGGCCTGGGACGCCTGGCCGCCGATCTTCACGCCCATGTACGCCATCTACCACGGGGCCATCGGCCACACCGTCGAGGTGCCGATGCGGGTCAACCGCACGCAGTACGACACGCTGCCGGTGGAGGAGCTGCGACGCCGAGCCGGGATCAACACCGACGTCGCGGAGGCCACGATCAACGCGGCGCTCGACTACGTCGTGGAGCACCGCGAGTCGCTGCTGGCCGACCAGATCGAGCTGTTCCGGCGGGGCTGGGCCGGTGAGGCGCAGCGGGACGTGGAGGACGACTACGTCCCCGGGTTCGGCGACGAGGACCGCTACCACACCACCTTCCCCCGCGCCTACGTGATCCCCGGCGGGGCGGGCCAACGGTCCGAGGCGGCGGCGGCCCGGTTGGTGGACCACCTGGTGGCGCACGACGTGCGGGTCGAACGCGCGGAGGCGGGTTTCCGGCTCGGCGGCGCGTCCTACCCGGCCGGCTCGTACCTGGTGGACATGCACCAGCCGAAGCGGGGCCTGGCGAACGTCATGCTGGAGGCGGGCCGGGACATCTCGAGCGACGTGCCCACGATGTACGACATCTCGGGGTGGAGCCACGGCTTGCTGTGGGGCGCCTCGGTGGACGTGGTGTTCGACGAGGCGCCCACCGTCGCGACCAGTCCGGTGGTGGCCGCCGCGCCCACGGGTGCGGTAGGCGCGCAACCCGGCTCCGACCTGGCCCTCGACCTGGTGGACGGCGGGGACGTACGGGCGGTGAACGCCCTGGTGGCCGCCGGACACGAGGTCTACCGGCGGGACGACGGTTCCGTGGTGCTGCCCGCCTCGGCCAGGCCTGGGGCACTGGTCGTGGCCGACCGTTACGGGGTGCGCTTCACCTCCTCGCCGCCCGGGGAGCGGGGGGTCCCCCTGCACCGGCCGGTGGTCGCGGCGGCGGCGTCCGCCGACGAGCTGTTGGTGCTGCGGGACCTCGGCTTCGAGGTCCGGTCCGTGTCGGCGGCCGTGCTCGACGGCGGGTTCGACTGGTCGGACGTCGACGTCCTCTACGTCTCCTCCGGGCTGCGCTACTCCGCCCTGTCGGTACGGGCGCGCTCGGCACTGGACGACTTCCTCGTCGACGGCGGCGTGGTGAGCCGGGGCCGCACCGGCGCGACGTTCAACGACGAAGCGGGCCTGCTCACCGCGTCCGCCATCACCGGACCGTCCAACGCCAACGGCGTCGTCGCGGTGTCCCCCGGGTCCGGTCCGGTGGGGAACCACGCCCCTGACCACTCCTTCGTGTACTCCCCGCTGTGGTTCACCGAGCTGGGCCCCGAGGTGCGGGTGGAACAGCGCTACGCGGAGGACGGCCCTCTCGTCGCCGGCCACTGGAGCGAGGGGGACCGGGGCCCGCGAGCGGCAGGGGGGGGGGGGGCG
>NZ_AGVX02000197.1 GCF_000239155.1 Actinoalloteichus spitiensis RMV-1378 | reverse complement strand
CGACGTGGCGGTGGACCGCCTCCGGGCGGCCGGGGCCCGCCGCATCGCGGTCGCCCCCTGGTTCCTGGCGCCTGGGCTGCTGCTGACCCGGGTGACCGACCGGGCCCGCGACCTCGTCCCGGACGTGACCGTCGCCGCCCCGATCGGGGCGGACATCGAACTGGCCCAGCTGGTGCTGCGCCGCTACCACGCTGCCGGCTGCGCGCCACCACACCGCCGCTACGCCTGACCGGAGCCCGAGCGGGTCCTGGGCGGGGGCGCCGCCGCCCGGTCGGCATCGCACCGGTGATCGCGGGCGCCGATCTCGCAGGGGGACAGCCCTCGTCCCGTCGGGCTCTCGTCCCGGCGGTTCGCCCGGGCTACGGTGCGGTATGGCCGACCGACTGATCGACTACTCGCTCCGGGACGGGGTGGCGGTCCTCACCCTCGACTCCCCGCACAACAGGAACGCGCTCTCGACCCAGCTCCGGGCCGAGCTCCGGGAGCTGCTGCTCAGCGTCCGGGACGACGACGCGGTGCGCGTGGTGCTGCTCAGCCACACCGGGCCGGTGTTCTGCTCGGGCATGGATCTCAAGGAGTCCCGGGGCGGTGGCGCCGACCAGCAGGGCGTGCGCGAGCTGCCGGAACTGGTGGAGCTGGTGGCTTCCTGCCCGAAACCGGTGGTCGCCAGGGCCGCCGGACCAGCCAGGGCGGGCGGTGTCGGCCTGCTCGCCTCCGCCGACATCGTCGTCGCCGCCTCGACCGCCACGTTCGCGTTCACCGAGGTTCGGCTGGGGCTCGTGCCGGCGGTCATCTCCGTACCGCTGCTCCGCCGGATGCCGGCCACCGCCGTGTCGGAACTCCTCATGACCGGGGAGACCTTCGACGCCGACCGGGCGGCCGCGCTGGGTCTGGTCAACTCCGCCGTCCCGGCGGCCGATCTCGACGAGGAGGTGGCCCGCTACCTGGACATGCTCGGGCGCGGGGCGCCGGGGGCGTTGACGGCGACCAAGAACCTGTTGCGGGAGACCACGGGACGGCGGGTTCCGGCCGACTACCCCGCCCTGCTCGCCCTCTCCGCCGCGCACTTCGCCGGTGAGGAGGGGCAGGAGGGCATGCGGGCCTTCGCCGAGAAGCGCCCCCCGGCGTGGGTGCCCACCCGGTGACCTACCGCGCGGCGGCGGGGCGGCACCGAACGGTTCGGCTGGCCCCGGTCAGCCCCACTGCTGCCACGCCCAGGCGACGAGGACGAGCAGGATCAGCCCCAGCAGCACGACGGTGACGCGACGGGAAGAACTCACTGGGCGGTCCCCTCGTGGTGCTGGGCGGTGTCGGTGGTCGGCACCTCGGGCTGGCGCGGCTTCCCGTCGTGGGATCGGAGACGGGAACGCCGGTGTCGGCGCAGCCGCGCGGACACGCCGTCCACACCCCGGTCGATCACGAAAGCCGCCAGCCAGGCCAACGGCAACAGGACCGCCATGACCAGCACGAACTGGAGGACGAACGGGAGCTGGGCCATCCACAGCTCCACTCCGTCCCACCAGCTGACCAGTGCCGAGAACACGGGAGGAGCCTACGCGCCGCCCTCGGCGGGCGGCCGGGTACCACCGGGCAGGGTGGCCGGCGGCCGCCGGAGGGTGCCCCGGCCGCCGGGCAACCGGGCGCACGTCCTCGAGGTCGCGCCGCCCGGCGGGAACGTCCCCGGGGGCGGGAGGCATCGGTGTCGCCGACGTGGTGGTGGGGTCGGGCCAGCCGGCGCTCGGCACGCCGCCGCCCGAGTCGGTGGCGGCGGGGGCGGCCTGCTGGGAAGGTGGTGTTCCCCGGGGCGGCGGAGCTCCGCGCGCGCCCGGCCGTGGGCGGAGGTCCCTCCGGCGCGGTGGCGGACCGGAGCGCACCATGTTCCCGGTTCCCGGGAACCGCCTCGGCGGTGCCGGGGGTGGCGCTGCGGTACGGAGGAGCGGGACAGGGCACGGGAGGGTTCGACCATGGAACGAGGGAACGAGACCGGCATGACCGGGGGCGTCCGGTGATCTCCCCCGTCGGGCGGCCGCCCGCCAGGATCGAACCGGTCGACCTCGCCTCCCAGGTGGACGAGGTGGTCGGGCTGGCCCGACGGGCGATGGCGGCGGCCGACCAGCCCTTCGCGGAGCACACCGCCAACTACCTGCCCCGGGTCGTCGACCTCCCCGGTCTGCTGGCCCTCGGCGTGCGGGAGCGGTCCCGCCTGGTGGCGGTCGCCGTGGGGTGGCCCTGCGGGCACCACCCCAGCTGGCCCGCGATGGTCGGGCCGGCACTGCTGGCCACCGGGAACCTGCACTGGTTGGAGGGCTCCTTCGAACTCGCCGAACTCCAGGTCAGCCCCGAACACCACGGGCAGGGCCTCGGCACCGCGCTGCTGCGCGCGGTGGAGGAGAGCACCGCGCTGGACCGGATCGTGCTCCAGGCCAACGTCGCCAACCGGCGGGCGCGGGAGTTCTACCGGCGTCGCGGGTTCCGGGTGCTCAGCGGGCCCTACCAGTGGCTGCGCCGGCCGCGTTTCCTCGTGCTCGGTGCCCGGCTGCCGCTGGCGTGAGGACGGATGGCGTCGACGCGGCCGGCGGAACGCGCGGCCCGTCCTCGTGCTCAGGCGGGGACGGGCGGCACCGCCGGCTACCGGTCCGGTCGGCGCAGATGTCGCACGCCGGGGCCCGGGCCGGCGGGCCGGCCGCACGCCGGCGCGCGCCCGACCGAGGGCGCGAGCTGCGCCGAGACCCGGCGGACACCGGGGAGGGCTGGACGGTGGACGCCTCCGTCCTCCTGACCGCCCTCACGCCGCGCTGAGGGTCATCCCACGGCCGTCGCGGCCGCCGCGCGGGCGGCGCGGACCTTGCCCGCCCACTCCCGAGGAAGGTCGTCGAGTGCCTGGCAGACGTGCTCCACGAGGTCGGGCCGTCGACGCTGCTTCACGGCGAAGACCTCCGCCACCGTGACGCCGTGCGCCGGCCTGCTCAGCACCTCGACCCGATCACCCGCCGAGACCAGGCCCGCCTGGTCCACGGCGAGGTAGGCCCCGGTCCGGCCCCGCTCGCTGAACCGGCGGACGAAGCGCTCGGCCTCCCAGAACCCGGCGAAGACCCGGCAGGGAGTACGCGGGCCGGTCACCCGCAGCACCGCCGACCCGATCCGCCACCGTTCACCGATGACGGCGTCGCTGCTGTCCATCCCATCCAGGGTGAGGTTCTCACCGGCGTTGCCGGGCACCAGCTCCCTGCCGAGCTCCCGGGACCAGTAGCGGAGTTCGGCCAACTCGAACGCGTAGGCCGCCCGGTACCAGCCGCCGTGGCTGGCGGTGTCGACGATCGTGTCGCCGGCCACCCCCGCCCCGGTCAGCGACACCGGTCCGGGCACGGCCCGCTTGTCGATTCCCGAACTGCCCATCCGCCCGGTCCACCCGCCTCGGCGGACCACGGCGACGTTGACCGAGACCACTTCTCCCACCGCTCGAACCTAGAAGACCCCGTTCGCCACCCACAAGAGCTATGTGAGCGACCCGGGACCCCGCTCCGGAACACGGAGTGACGTCGCCGACCGGCAGGCCGGTGCCGTGCGGGAGCGGGTCGCGGTGGCACGGGCACCCCGCTCCGACCGCGTCACACCACGACCGGCCGCCGTGCGGGCGAAACGCGGAGGATCGTCCCCACCCGGTCAGCACTCGGTGCGGACACGACGACCCAGGGTGACTACTGTCGACTCACAGGACGACGGTACGGATTGGGACGACGCGCCACCGGGGGACGAGCGCGACCCGCCGGACTCGAGATCCGCCGGCTCCCGCACCACCGTCGCCCTGCAACGCCTGTCCGCCGTGTGTCGGAGGGAGTCGTGATGCGGGGACAGCCGAACCTGGCCCTGGCCCGTCGTCGAGCCAGGGCGGTACTGGCCACCCTGGACATCCCTGTCCCGTGGTCGCTGACCGCCTTCCTGGATTCCATCGAACGCCAACGAGGACGGCGCATCCTCCTCGTTCCCTCGACCATGAGCAGGTACGCCGCCGTGGCGTCCGGGCTGTGGATCAGCCGGGGCGACGAGGACCTCATCGTCTACGACGCCACGGCCAGCCCGCTGCACCGGCAGAACACCGTGTTCCACGAGCTGGCGCACATGCTCCTGGGGCACCGCGGGCGCCCGCTGTCCGGCGGTACCCAGGGTGACCAGCCGCCGCTCATGATGCACAGACAGCACTACGAGGACCAGCTGGAACTGGAGGCGGAGACCTTGGCGTACGAGATGTGGCGAGCCGTGGGGCAGCGGCTCCTGACCCGGCGCGGTACGGCCGGTCGGCTGGCCGCCGCCTTCGAGGCACCGCCGGGGGTGCGGCATGCGTGACGCGATCCAGCTGCTGGTCATCGCGGTCGTGTTGTCCGGTGGGGTGCTCAAGCTCCTGCACCTGCGGCGCTCGGAGGGCGAACACCGGGCCGCGTTGCGGGCGATGTGCCTCGGCCTGATCGCCCTGTCCGTGGCGTTGGCCTTCGAACTCGACGCGGTCACCCCCGCCCTGGTGGAGGCGCTGGGCTGGGAGTACTCCTACGCCCTCCGGCACACCCCGGTGCTCGTGGCGATCTTCGCCTGGCGGGTCTTCTTCCTCTGCTGGGTCTGGGAGGCCGGTCGCACCAGGGACCGCCGGGTGCGCGCACACCTGTGGG
Source organism: Actinoalloteichus spitiensis RMV-1378 (assembly GCF_000239155.1). Lineage (GTDB taxonomy): Bacteria > Actinomycetota > Actinomycetes > Mycobacteriales > Pseudonocardiaceae > Actinoalloteichus_B > Actinoalloteichus_B spitiensis. The sequence continues at coordinate 15,943 of NZ_AGVX02000197.1, read as the reverse complement.
TGCTCGTCGGCGTGCTCGCGGCACGCTGGCTGATCGCGGTCCTGTCCCCCGTGGGCGACGCTCACGCCGCCCTGACCTCGGACTGGAGCGGGGCGCCGTGGTCGGCGGCGGGCATGCTGCTCTACGCCTGCTACATGGGTCTCACGGCGCTCGCGGTGACGTACCTGACGATCGTCTGGGCACGGGACCCGGGGACCCGCCCCTGGACCCGGCGGGGCCTGCGTTTCATCACCGCCGGTTCCGTCGTCGCGCTGGCCTACCTCGTCCACAAGGTCGTGTTCATGGTCGCGGTGCTGCTGGGCTGGCAGCCCGGCTACGACCAGTACCACCTGGAATGGGCCCTCATCGCCGTCTCGGCGTTGTTGCACGGGATCGGGACGCTCATGCCGCTGGTCGCCTCGGGGGTGCCGGCCGCGATCAGGCTGGCGCGGCACCGGGCGGCCTACCGCCGGCTGGGTCCGCTCTGGCTCGCGCTCACCTCGGCCCGTCCCGGGGTGGTGCTCTGCCTGGCCCCGGCGTGGGTCCCCGCACGGTTCCGCCAGCTCTGGGACGCGGTGAACCTGACGAACCTCGACCTGCGGCTCTACCACCGGGTGGTGGAGTGCTGGGACGTGCTGGTGGCGCTGCACGGCCACATGGACACCCGCCTCCGCGACCAGGCCTACGCCGAGGCGGTGGCGGCCGGGGAGGACGCGGAGAGCGCGGAGGCCATCGCGGAGGCGGTGATGATCAGGGCGGCGTTGCACCGCGACGAGGGGAACCACCGGTTCGTGGAGGAGGAGGCCCGTCCTGGCCGGCGCGACCGCCAGGAGACCCTGGCCGACGACGTCGGCTGGTGGCAGCGGGTGGGTCGTGCCTGGCACCACCCGGTCACCCGCCAGCTGAGCGGTCGGCTCACCCGCTCACCCGTCCCGGCCGGCTGAGCCCGCGAGGTGGTGCGGCGGCGTGGGGTGCGCCGCCGCACCACCGGGCTACTTCTTGCCCTTGCCCTTGTCCGAGGACTCCTCGGTGGACAGCGCGGCGACGAAGGCCTCCTGCGGCACCTCGACCCGGCCGACCATCTTCATCCGCTTCTTGCCTTCCTTCTGCTTCTCGAGCAGCTTCCGCTTCCGGGTGATGTCACCGCCGTAGCACTTGGCGAGGACGTCCTTGCGGATCGCGCGGATCGTCTCCCGCGCGATCACGCGGGACCCGATCGCGGCCTGGATGGGCACCTCGTACTGCTGCCGGGGGATCAGCTCCCGCAGCTTCGTGGCCATCCGGGTGCCGTAGGCGTAGGCCCCGTCCTTGTGGACGATCGCGCTGAAGGCGTCGACCGGCTCCCCCTGCAACAGGATGTCGACCTTGACGAGGTCCGAGCTCTGCTCACCCGACTCCTCGTAGTCCAGGGAGGCGTACCCCCTGGTCCTGGACTTCAGCGAGTCGAAGAAGTCGTAGATGATCTCGGCGAGGGGCAGCGTGTAGCGCAGCTCCACGCGGGACTCGGACAGGTAGTCCATCCCGTCCAGCTGCCCCCGGCGGCTCTGGCAGAGCTCCATGATCGCCCCGACGAACTCGTTCGGCGCGATGACCGTGCAGCGGGTGATGGGTTCGAAGATCTCCGCGATCTTGCCGGTGGGCCAGTCGGACGGGTTGGTGACCTCCCGCTCGGTCCCGTCGTCGAGGCGCACCCGGTACACCACGTTGGGCGCGGTCGAGATCAGGTCGAGGCCGGCCTCCCGCTCCAGCCGGTCGCGGGTGATCTCCAGGTGCAGCAGCCCCAGGAAACCGCAGCGGAACCCGAACCCGAGCGCCGCCGAGGTCTCGGGCTCGTAGGTGAGGGCCGCGTCGTTCAACTGGAGCTTGTCCAGCGCCTCCCGCAGCTCGGGGTAGTCCGAGCCGTCCACCGGGTACAACCCGGCGTAGACCATCGGCTTCGGCTCCCGGTAGCCGCCGAGCGGTTCCTTGGCGCCCTTGCGCTCCAGGGTGATGGTGTCCCCCACCTTGGACTGCCGGACGTCCTTGACGCCGGTGATCAGGTAACCCACCTCACCCACGCCCAGCCCGGGGCAGGCCTTGGGTTCGGGGCTGATGATGCCGACCTCGAGCAGCTCGTGCGTCGCGCCCGTGGACATCATCCTGATGCGTTCCCGGGGCGTGATCCGCCCGTCGACCACCCGGATGTAGGTCACGACGCCCCGGTAGGTGTCGTAGACGGAGTCGAAGATCATCGCCCGGGCCGGGGAGTCGTCCTGACCGGTGGGCGGCGGGATCTGCCGTACCGCCTCGTCCAGCAGCTCACCGACTCCCATCCCCGTCTTCGCCGACACCCTGAGCACGTCACCGGGCTCACAGCCGATGATGTGCGCCAGCTCGGCGGCGTACTTCTCCGGCTCGGCGGCGGGCAGGTCGATCTTGTTGAGCACGGGGATGATCGTGAGGTCGTGCTCCAGGGCCAGGTAGAGGTTGGCCAGGGTCTGCGCCTCGATGCCCTGTGCCGCGTCGACCAGCAGGATCGCGCCCTCGCAGGCGGCCAGGGACCTGCTGACCTCGTAGGTGAAGTCCACGTGGCCCGGCGTGTCGATGAGGTGCAGGACGTGGTCCTGACCATCGACCCGCCACGGCAGCCGCACGTTCTGCGCCTTGATGGTGATGCCGCGTTCCCGCTCGATGTCCATCCGGTCCAGGTACTGGGCGCGCATGGCGCGGTCCTCGACGACCCCGGTGAGCTGGAGCATCCGGTCGGCCAGGGTCGACTTGCCGTGGTCGATGTGCGCGATGATGCAGAAGTTCCGGATGAGTTCCGGCGAGGTGAAGGTCGTGTCTGCGAACGTGCTCAATGCAAGCTTCCTCGCGCGGTCGGGCGGAAGGGTGGACGCCCCCATCGTCCCATGACACCGTCGGAGTCCGGAGCGTGTCCTCCTCGGTCGTTCGTCCAGTGCTCTCCGACCCCGTGTGCTGTCATGGACGGATGGGAAGGCACCGCTCGATGGTGGGGCGGGCGGCGTTCGGGGAGCCGCGCGGCCTGCCCGGCAGGCTGGGCGGACTGCTGATGTCCTGGCTGAACCGGTCCGTGGAACGCCACGCGGTGCTCCTCGCCGACCCCGCGCCGGGGGACACGGTCCTCGTCATCGGCTTCGGACCGGGTGTCGGTCTCCTGGCGGCGGCGGAGGCGGCGTGGCGCGGGCACGTCGTCGGCGTCGACCCCTCCCCGATCATGGTGCGGGCCGCGCTGGCCCGCTGCGCGGAACGGGTGCGGTCCGGCCAGATGCGGCTGCACCTGGGTTACGCCGCCGAACTCGGCGAGGACGCCGAGTCGGTGGACATCGCGATCTCGGTGAACAACGTGCAGTTGTGGCCGGACCGGAGGGCGGGTTTCACCGAGGTGCGCCGGGTGCTGCGCCCGCACGGCCGCCTGGTGCTCTCGGCGCACCGGGGCGTGCTGGGCAACGTGCTGGACGAGATCCCCGACGAGCTGGCCTCCTGTGGTTTCACCTCGGTGGAGGTGGACATCGACGACCGGGGCATCGGCGGTTCCGTGGAGGTCATGGCGACCCGTGCCGAGTGAGGACCGGCCCGCCCGTCCGAGTGGCGCCGCCCGAGGTCGTGGCGCTCCCGTCCCGGCATGCGGCCGCCCGGGGGCGCTGCGGGATCACGGTAGGCCACGCGCCGCGCGTGCCCCTGTGGGACCGGCCGGTGGCGGGGTGCGGCATCCGCGCCGGGGTTCGGTCCAGGAGATCGCGACCAGTCGGGGTCCACGTCCCTCACCTGCTCGCCGGAACCGGATGGCATGGCCGGCCCGGAGGAGGTCGTGTGGCCCCGGGCCCCGTCGGGGACGACCCCGACCGGGAGGGCTGGTGGGCGGTTTGGACCGGCGGCGGTGTCCTGATCGGCCCGGCCCTGCCGGGGTCCGGCGGGTCGTCGACCCCGCCTGCGCCGACCGGTGGAGGGCCCGCGCCAGGACCGCGCCGTCGGACCCGGTCAGGGCTCGGGGTCGAACCGGGTGTCGCGGCGCAGGGGGTGGTCGGCGGGGATCTCCACGAGCACGATGCGCAGGCCGTCCGGGTCGGCGATCCACATCTCGCGGAGCCCCCACGGCTCGGTTCGGGGTTCCCGCAGCACCGGGACTCCGTGGCGGGTGAGCTCGGCCTCGGTGTCCGCCAGGTCGCGGACCTGCAGCCAGAGGGCGACGTCCGGGGCGGACGCCCCGGCCCCCTGCCCGGAGAGTTCCAGGAACCCGTTGCCGAGGAAGAACACCGTCCCACCGGGGAACTCGCGGTGGATCGCCAGTCCCAGCGCGTCCCGGTAGAACCGGAGGCTGCGGTCGCGGTCGACGGGGCGCACCAGCACCCGGCTGCCCAGTACCTCCATCGGGGTTCCCTCCCTCGGATGTCGACAGGCCGTCGGCACCGACGGCTCGTGGTCCTCGTCCATCGTCCCTCGGAAGGCGCCCGAGGTGGTCACGGGAGGCGACACCCCTCGGCGCCGGGTGACCGGCCCACGCGTTGATCGGCCGGGGGCGCGTTGCCAGACTGATCACCCGCCTTCCTGTCCGTTCTGTCCGGGCAGCGGCCCCAGCGAAAGGGGAACCTCGTGCGCGTACGCCGGTACACCTCCGCCGACCGCCCGGCCTGCCTGGCGCTGGCCCACCGCCTCCGGGAGGGTGTCGCCGAGTGGCGTGACCCCGGGGCCGTCGCGGCGACCGCGCGGGACTGGTTGGCCCGGTCCCTCGACCTGGCCACCAGTGACCTGAGCCCGGCCTTCGTCGCGGAGGTCGACGGCCGGGTCGCCGGAGTGGTGACCGTCAGCGAGCGCCGCCACTTCACCGGCACCGCGGAGGTCCATGTCGCCGAACTGGTCGTGGACGAGGGCGCGGAGGGAAGGGGGATCGGCAGCGCCCTGGTCCGGGCGGCCGAGGAGTGGGGGCGCCACCGGGGACTGCGCCGGCTCAGCCTGGAGACGGGAGCGGCCAACCACCGCGCGCGTGCGCTGTACGCGGCCCTGGGGTACCAGGAGGAGGATGTTCGGCTGAGCAAGGACATCACCGGCTCCGCCACCGAGCCGCACGAGGAGGCCGGCTCGGTCACGCCCCGCGTCGGCGAGCCCGGGAGCAGCCCCCTCACCGCGTCCCCGACGAGGTGAGCACCGTCGAGCCAAAAAGTGATATCATCTTGCTAGATGATCAGTCGCTCGAACGAAAGGGCGTCCACCATGACCACATCACCGCAGGCCGTCGCGGAGAGGGCGCCCATGCCCTCACCCCAGTACCGTGAGCGGACCGCCTTCAGCCTCCCCGGCCTGCCCATGGCCGGCGCCCTGGCCGTGCTGGTCCTCGGCGGCGGCGGCGCGATCGCCGCCGGCGTGAACGAGCAGTCGGGAGCCCTGATCGGCGTCGGCGTCGTCGCCCTGGTGGCGGCGGCCCTGCTCGGCCCCGGCCTGGTGATGGTCCAACCCAACGAGGCGCGGGTCGTCCAGTTCCTCGGCCGCTACACCGGAACGGTCCGCCGGGACGGCCTCCAGTGGGTCAACCCCTTCACCAGCAGGGCACGGGTCTCCCTGCGCATCCGCAACTTCGAGACCTCCGTCATGAAGGTCAACGACGCCGACGGGAGCCCGGTGGAGATCGCGGCCGTCGTCGTCTGGCAGGTGGAGGACAGCGCACGGGCCTCCTTCGAGGTCGACAGCTTCGTGATGTTCGTGGAGACCCAGACCGAGGCAGCGGTGCGGCACATCGCCACGAGCTACCCCTACGACAACCCCGACGACTCGGCGTTCTCCCTGCGCGACAACGCCGAGAAGATCACCGAGCAGCTCTCGGCCGAGATCTCCGCCCGGGTGGAGTCGGCCGGCGTGCGGGTCATCGAGTCCCGCATCACCCACCTCGCCTACGCCCCGGAGATCGCACAGGTCATGCTGCAACGGCAGCAGGCGAACGCCGTGGTGGCGGCGAGGGCCCGGATCGTCGAGGGCGCGGTGGGCATGGTGGACATGGCCCTGGCGAAGATCGCCGAACAGGGCATGGTCGAGCTCGACGAGGAACGGAAGGCGACGATGGTCAGCAATCTCCTGACGGTGCTGTGCAGCGACAGGGCCACCCAACCGGTGGTCAACACGGGCTCCCTCTACAACTGATCACCGTGGCTGGCCGCAAGAGCTTCCTCCTCCGCCTGGACCCGGCGGTGCACGACGCGCTCGTCCGGTGGGCGAACGACGAACTGCGCAGCGCCAACGCCCAGATCGAGTTCCTCCTCAGACGTTCGCTGTCCGAGGCGGGCAGGCTGCCCAAACAGGCGGGCCAACTGCCCCGCAGAGGACGCCCACCCAAGAAGGCGGAGCCCGAGGAAGAGGGGTGAGCCGCGGCGGGGGCTCACCCCGGGTCGACGCGGGAGCCGGGGGGTCCGCGCCCCTGGCGGTGGCGCGGACCGCACGCGGGGGCGCACCCCGGGCCGACCGACATGGGGTAGCATCGCCGCCATGCAGCGCTATTGGCGGTTTAGCTGGCCGGCCCGGGATGGGCACGCCAGCGCCGCGACGCGCTGATCCCACCACCCCGAGCCGGCAGACGGATGGCCGAGAGGCTAGTGCTGTCGTTCGTCGTTCGTTCTCCACGAAGGCGAGCCGGCTCGACACCGGTGGTGGGGTGCGGTCGGCTCGCGGAAAGGCCCTCCGCCATGCCCCCCGCACCCAGCGCTCCCCCGGTCGACCAGCTGAACGACCAACGCGTTCTCCGTGTTCGCCCGCTGGCGTCGCCCGCGCTGCTCAAGGACCGCCTCCCCCTGACCGAACACGCCCAGGACGTGGTGCTGCGCGGCCGCCGGGACGTCGTGGACGTGCTCACCGGGCGGGACGACCGCCTGCTCGCGGTGGTCGGCCCGTGCTCCGTCCACGACCCCGCCGCCGCCCTCGACTACGCGACCAGGCTCGCCGCGCTCGCCGACGAGATCCGGGACCAGGTGCTGGTCGTGATGCGGGTCTACTTCGAGAAGCCCCGCACCACCCTGGGCTGGAAGGGCCTGATCAACGACCCCGGCCTCGACGGGAGCTACCAGGTCAACGAGGGCCTCACCCTCGCCCGTCAACTGCTGCTGGACGTCCTCGCGCTCGGCCTCCCCGTCGGCTGCGAGTTCCTGGACCCCATCACGCCGCAGTACATCGCCGACACGGTCAGCTGGGGCTCGATCGGTGCCAGGACCGCGCAGAGCCAGGTCCACCGCCAGCTCTCCAGCGGTCTGTCCATGCCGATCGGCATCAAGAACTCCACCGAGGGCGACGTGCAGTCCGCCGTCGACGCGGTGCGCTCAGCCGCCGCCGAACACGTGTTCACCGGCATCAACGACGACGGCCAGGCCGCCATCCTCAGCACCACCGGCAACGAGGACTGCCACGTGGTGCTCCGCGGCAGCGCCCAGGGGCCGAACTACGACGCCGGCTCCGTGCGGGCCACCCTGGACCGCCTGGCGGCGGCCGGTCTCCCGGAACGGGTCGTCATCGACGCCAGCCACGGCAACAGCGGCAAGGACCACCGCCGCCAGCCGGTCGTGGTGGCCGACCTCGCGCGGCGGTTGGCAGACGGCGAACGAGGCGTGCGCGGCGTGATGCTGGAGAGCTTCCTGGAAGAGGGCAACCAGCCGCTGGCGGACCCGGCGTCGCTGGTGTACGGGCGGAGCATCACCGACGCCTGCCTCGGGTGGCCGGACACCGCCGACGTGCTGCGCACCCTGGCGACCACCCTCCGGGCGGCCCGTTCCGCCGGCTCGGGAGCCGGCACCGGGTGAGGTGAGGACGAGGAGGACGCGGGCTGGTCCGCCGCCGGAGGACGTGCTGGATCGTGCCCCGGTCCGGGAGGTCGACGAGAGAACGGTGAGAAGGCAACACGCCGATTTCCCGAACCGGTCAACGATCCACCAATTCAGACCAGCCCGCTGAATCCGTCGTCCAGGTAGGCCGCGAGATCCGGACCGGTGGAATTCGCCAACACGTGACGCACCCACGCGCCCCGTTCATAGGACACCACCGCGAGGTCCCACACCGATCCCATCGTCTGCGACCGCACCTCCCGGAAGGTGTGCGCGCTGTCGCGGGTTGAGGAGAACCGCCGCTGCACGAGGGTCGCGCTCCGCTCCCACCAGTGCACCTGTGTCAGGCAGTGCTCCGCGGTCTCGTGCGCGACCACGAACCCGACGCCGTGCACCCCCGAATCGGTCCCGGTCGCCGAGACCACCGAGACCGCCTGGGTGACGGCGGCGTCGATCACCTCACCATCCGGCTGCCTGGCACGGTCGGATATCCCGTAGCACTTGATTCGCCAGCCCGCGACCGCCTCGATTCCCAGAAATCGGATTGGCCTGGGTTGGTAGGAGTTCTCGTCAGCTGCCGACACGCCTGGAGATTCTCAACTCGCCGACCGTTTCTGTCGACCCGTGAATGCGGTTCCGCCGCCACGATCGACGGGAACTCACCCACCTGCCACCGGCGCGACGACCGCCGGGCCCAGCACCGCGCGGCCGTTCGGTCCCGTGGCCCGTGACGGTGGGCGGCCGGCCCCGCGACGCCGCGGCTCCACCCGGTGCCCGTCGACCACGCGGTTCCGGAACGAGCTCCGGCACCCGGCGGGCCACCTCCACCCCCGAGCGCCACGGCGGAGGCGTCCGACAACCCGGGGGAGAACGCCCACGACCGGCGCTCCCACCAGGTCATCCACCGAACTCCCGCTCAGGGGGCCCCACCACGCACCCGGGGCGCCATCCTCCCGGCAGGACCTCCGGGAGGCCGCGACGGCCCGCCACCGACCGGCCCGGGTCCGGGACAGGCGGCCGGGACCAGACCGCCCACCAGCCGGGGCACCGGTCCGTCCACCGCTCCCCGCGCCGCAGCTCGCCCCCGACGGGACCCAGGACACCTGCGGCCAGCCGCCCGTCGCCGGGTCAGCCGCCCGTCGCCAACCGCCAGGCCAGGCTGACCACCATCGCCACCACCACCGTCAGGAAGACCCGCCGGATGAACTCGGAGCCGCGTCGGCTCGCCAGCAACGCGCCGGACACGCTGCCCGCCAGGTTGCAGAGCGCCATCACCAGGCCCAGCCCCCACAGCACCTTGCCCGCCGGGATGAAGTAGCAGAGCGCCCCGACGTTCGTCGCGGTGTTGACCAGCTTCGCCGTCGCGGAGGCGTGCAGGAAGGCGTAACCGACCAGCCCCACCAGCAGGAACACCAGGAAGGAGCCCGTTCCTGGGCCGGCCAGGCCGTCCCAGAAGCCGATGGTCGCGCCACCCAGGGATGCCAGCAGGATCTGGTGCCGGCGGCCGAAACGCGGCGCCTCGACACTGCCCAACGCCGGCCGACGCCAGGTGTAGATGCCGACGACGACCAACGCGACCAGGACCACGGAGTTCAACGCGACCGACGGCAGCAGGTTCGCGAAGGCCGCGCCACCCACCGCCCCCAGGAAGGCCACCACCGCCATCGGGACCGCCGTGCTCCAGTCGATCCTGGTGCGCCGGGCATAGGTGGGAACGGCGGACGCGGTACCCACCACCGCCGCCACCTTGCTCGTCGCCAACGAGAAGATGGGCTCCCCTCCCGGCATGACCAGGAGCAGCGCGGGCAACTGGATCAGGCCACCGCCGCCCACGATGGCGTCCACCGCTCCCGCCGCGAACGCCGCCGCGCAGAGCAGCAGCAGTGCCGCCAGGGAGACGTCGGCGAAGCCCGGCCAGTTCAGCACGCTAGTCACTCGAACGAGCGTACGACGTGCGCGGGCCGGGTCCACGCTGGCACCGCACGGCCACCGCCAACACGCCGCCGGGCCGCTGGTACCGTTGTCGGCCGTGCCGTGCGGCATTCCGCCAGGGAGGAAACCTGTCACCGCTCGGAGCGGTCGGGCCACCGCCCGACCTCGCACCTGGGTGACAGCGCCAACACAGCGCGGCACGAACCACGTCGAGACGCAAGGGGTGCCCTCGTGGCGAACATCAAGTCCCAGATGAAGCGGATTCGGACCAACGAGAAGGCCCGGCTGCGGAACAAGGCCGTCCGGTCCTCGGTGAAGACCGCGATCCGCAAGTTCCGCGAGGCCGTGGAGGCTGGCGACAAGGACAAGGCCGTGCAGCTCAGCCGCGAGGCCAGCCGCAAGCTCGACAAGGCCGTCAGCAAGGGCGTCATCCACGCGAACCAGGCCGCCAACAAGAAGTCGGCCATCGCGCAGCGCGCCAACTCGCTCTGACCGGCGCACCTGGTCACATCCGGTGGGGGCCTCCCGTTCGCGGGACGGCCCCCGCTGTCGTTCCCGCACCCGGCATCCGCCCCCGACGCGCCGTCACCGGGCTGGTGCCGCACCGCCGACGAGCGCCCGCGGCGCCGACAGATCTCCGCAGCCCGACGTCCCATGCCCTCCACCCCTGTGCCGGCCCGGGACAGGCGGCGGCCCGCACCTCGAGGCCAGGGGCTTGGGGGCGGCCCGGCGTGAACGACCGGCTCCGTCCCGCCCGGAGGTGACCGCGACGGCCCCGAGGCGGACGACGCGCGGAGCAGGGGTCAACGCCCGCGTTGGGCCCGCGCCACCGCGAGCACCGCCCGTTCCAGGGCGTACGACGCGTCGGCGGCCTGCCCCTTCACCTCCCCGTTGAGGGTCGCCACCACCCGCATCGCCCGCACCAGCGAATCGTCCTCCCAGCCCCGGACCTGGTTGCGCACCTTCTTGACCTTCCAGGGCGGCATCCCCAGTTGCCCGGCGAGCCGGAACGGATCACCGCCGCCCGCGCCGCGCACCAGGGCGACCGAGCGCACCGCGTCCGCCAGCGCGTCCGCCACCAACACGTGGGGGACCCCCAGACCCAATGCCCACCGCAACGCCTCCAGCGCCCCGGGGACGTCCCCGACCACCGCGCGCTCCGCCACGGCGAACCCGGTGACCTCGGCACGGCCACGGTGGTAGCGGCGCACGGTCGCCTCGTCCAGCGGGCCGTCGTGGTCCGACACCAGCTGGGCGGCAGCCGAGGCGAGTTCCCGCAGGTCCGATCCCACCGCCTCGATGAGCGCGTGCACCCCGGCGGCGTCGATGCGTCCTCCCGCCGCCCGCACCTCGTTGCGGACAAAGGCCTCCCGGTCGGAGGCCTTCGTCACCTTCGGGCACTCGGTCACCTCCGCGCCGGCCGAGCGGAGCGTGGCCGGTAGCTGCTTCGCCAGCTTCGACCGGCCACCACCCGAGTGCACCACGACCAGCACGACACCCTCGGCGGGCGCACGGCAGTAGGCGGCCACCGCCTCGCAGATCTCCGCCCCCGCCTCCTGCGCGGCCTCGAGCACCACCACCCTCGCCTCCGCGAACAGCGACGGGCTGACCAGCTCGGCGAGGTGGGGTGGGGTGAGTTCGGTGGCGCGGAGCCTGGTCAGTTCGGCCATCGGTTCCGCCGCGCGCAACTGGCGCAGCGTGTCCCGGGTCGCCCGTTCCACCAGCAGTTCCTCATCGCCGAGGATGAGCTGGAGCGGGGCGGGCGGAGCGGACTGGGCAGGCACGCCGGGATTCTCCCACGCCGCGACGTCGTGGTTCCCGCCATCGCGGCGAACGCCGCCCGCGCTCCGTCGAGGGGCGACCGCCCACGGCCCCTCGAACACCACGCTGCCTCCGGGTGCGAGCCGAACCGGTCGCCTGGGCGCCGAGGGGTGGGCCACCACCGCGCGGGGCTCACCGCACCACGCCCCCAGGTGGCTCGCCGCAGGAGGCCTGCCGACCACCACCCGGACGCACCGGCTACCCCCGGACGGCCCGGCCGCTCCCGCATTCCGGACACCACTGGCCCTGGCCCTCCCCATGCCCTACCGTGTGCCGCACAACCGAACAGCGCTCATCCAGAGGGGTAGAGGGATCGGCCCGACGACGCCCCGGCAACCAGCGCCAGCTTGACGTGGCCCAACCACGACCGCTGCCGCACTCGGTGCCAAATCCGGCCCGCCCAGCGGGAAAGATGAGGAGAGGCCTCGCCATGACAGTCACTGCTGGCTCCGGCACGACGCCAGGAACCCGCCGCCCGCTCGACCTCGGCCCCGCCGTCGCGTTGGCCTCGAAGGAGAGCGGTCACCAGATCCCCCTCGCCCCCGAGTTCGTCTCCCCGGACGACTTCGCGCCGCTGGAAGTCGTGTACGACTTCGGTCGCGTGCGCCGCGAGGACATCGAGGCCGGCCCCCGCTCCATCTGGCGGTACAAGCGGTTGCTGCCCGTCCCCAGCGACATCGAGACCATCCCCAGCACCGACCCCGGCTGCACCAGGCTGCTGCGGGCGGACAGCCTCGCCAGGGAACTCGGGGTGCGCCGGTTGTGGGTCAAGGACGACACGGGCAACCCGACGCACTCGTTCAAGGACCGCGTGGTGGCCGTGGCCCTCGCCGCAGCCCGGGAGTTCGGGTTCCGCGTGCTGGCCTGTCCCTCCACCGGCAACCTCGCCAACGCCGTCGCCGCCGCGGCCGCCCGCGCCGGTTGGGACTCGGTGGTGCTGGTCCCCTCCACGCTCGAACAGGCCAAGGTGCTCACGACGGCCGTGTACGACGGAACGCTCATCGCCGTCGACGGCAACTACGACGACGTGAACCGGCTCGCCACCGAACTGGCCGCCGAACACGAGGACTGGGCGTTCGTCAACGTCAACGTGCGCCCCTACTACGGCGAGGGTTCCAAGACCCTCGGCTTCGAGGTGGCCGAACAGCTCGGGTGGCGGCTGCCCGAGCAGGTCGTCGTCCCGATCGCCTCGGGTTCCCAGCTCACCAAGGTGGACAGGGCCTTCCGTGAGTTCGGCGAACTCGGCCTGGTCGAGCCAACGCCCTACCGCGTCTTCGGCGCCCAGGCCAGCGGGTGCTCACCCGTAGCCTCCGCCTACAAAGCCGGACTCGACGTCATCCAACCGGTGCGGCCAGAGACGATCGCCCGCTCCCTGGCCATCGGCGCACCCGCCGACGGCCCCTACGTCCTCGACACCGTGCGCCGCACCGGCGGCGCGATCGAGGACGTCACCGACCAGGAGATCGTCGAGGGCATCCGACTCCTCGCCCGCACCGAAGGCATCTTCACCGAAACGGCGGGCGGCGTCACCGTCGCCACCGCCAAGAAACTCATCGAGACCGGACAACTGGACCCCGACGCCGAGACGGTGCTGCTCATCACCGGCGACGGCCTCAAGACCCTCGACGCGATCAGCGACCACGTCGGGCCCAAGGCCACCGTGCCGCCCACCGCGCAGGCGGTGCACGAGGCGCTGGGACAGCCCCGCAGCTGATCCGCCCGGGTCCCGCCCCCGACTTGGGGCGGGACCACCGGCCCCAGCCGGGAACCACGGAAACCGTGGCCCGGGTGGGAACGCCATCCCCACCCGGGTCACTGGCCGCTAGCCGCCCGCCACACCCGGACACGCACCCCCTCCGGCCCCGGCCCCACCGCCAGGTGACCGTTGAGGTCGGTCCGCACCACCGACGCGCCCAACGCCCGCAGCTCGGCGATGACCTCCCCACTCGGATGCCCGTACCGGTTGTCGGCGCCCACGCTGATGACCGCGAGTCGCGGGCGGACCCGGGCGAGGAACTCCGGGAGCGTGTACCGGGAACCGTGGTGCGGCACCTTCAGCACCGCGGCGGCCAGGTCCACCCCCGCGCCCAGCAGCCCCGCCTGGGCCGCCAGTTCCGCGTCCCCTGTCAGCAGCACCCGCCCCACCGGGGTGGTGGCCACCAGCACCAGCGACGCGTTGTTCACCTCCGTTCCCGAGGTCTCGTCGGCCACGTACCCGTCCAGCGGACCCAGCACGTCGATGCCGAGGCCCGACCACCGCAACCGCTGCCCCGGCCGCAGCTCGACCAGCGGAACACCCCGGCCCGCCGCGACGGCCGCGACCTCCTCGTAGGCCCAGGCCGGGGACCTGGCCGGCCCGACCGCCACCGCCCCCACCCGCCGACCGGCCAGCACCCCGTCCAGACCACCCACGTGGTCGGCGTGCAGATGGCTCAGGACGACCAGCGGGACACGAGCGACCCCCAACCGGCGCAGGCAGTCCCCCACGCCGGCCAGATCCGGCCCGGCGTCCACGACCACCGCCTGCCCCGGCTCACCGGCCGCGAGGACCAGCGCGTCTCCCTGACCCACGTCGCAGGCGACGAACGCCCAGTCCGGCCCCGGCCACCCGGGGAACACGGTGCGGGCCGGCACCACCATGAGCGCGCTCCCCAACACCACGCCGACCGCGGCCACCCGGAACCGGCTCGACCGCGCCGCGACCAGGACGACCGCCAGCACCACCGCCAACACCAGTCCGCCGCCCGCCCCGGCGGGCCAGGGCAGGGTGGGATGGGAGACACCCGCCGCCGTCCGACCCACCCAGATCAGCCAGGACACCTCCGGCCCGGCCAGCCGGACGAAGAACTCCGCCACAGCGGGCGCCCACATCGAAAGGGTCGCCGCCACCACACCGAACACCGTCGCCGGCGCGACCACGGGTGCCGCCACGATGTTCGCGACCACGCCGACCAGGCTCACCTCCGCCGACAGCGCCGCCACGACGGGCGCCGTCGTGACCTGCGCGGCGAGGGGCACGACCAGGGCCTCCGCCAGCCCGGCCGGTACCCCCCTCGCGCGCAGGGCGGCCACCCAGGGTGGGGCGAGCAGCACCAGGCCACCGGTGGCCAGCACCGACAGTGCGAAACCCGCGCTCACGGCCAACGCCGGGTCGACCAGCAGCAGCACGACCACCGTCACCGCCAGAGCCGGCAGGGCCGACCGCTCCCGCCCCAGCACCAACGCCAGCAGGGTGACGGCGCCCATGCCCGCCGCCCGCACCACGCTGGGTTCGGGGCGGGCGAGCACGACGAACCCGACCAGAGCCACTCCCGCCGCGAGCGCGCTGCCCCGGGGGCCAACCCCGACGGCGCGGGCCGCCAACAGCACCGCACCGCAGACCACCGCGAGGTTCGAACCGCTGACGGCCGTGAGGTGGGTCAGACCGGCGGTGCGGAACTCCTCGACGACCTGCGGGGACTGCTGGCTGGTGTCCCCCACCACCAGGGCGGGCAGCAGGCCGGCCGGTTCGGGCGCCAACACCTGGGCGGCGTCCCGCAGACCTGCCCGCAGCTCCCCCGCCGCCCGCTGCCACCACGGCGGCGCACCCGCGTTTCCCGGCGGGTCGCGGGCGCTGACCACCGCCAGCAGGGGTTCTCCGGACCGAGGAGGCAGCAACCGTCCCTCGACCGCCACCTCCTGGCCGGGCAGGAGGTGGCCCCAGCCCTCGGCGGGCGCGATCACCAGTACCCGCCCTCGCCCCCGCCGCTCCCCGACCTCCCCGACCAACCGGTACGACTCCAACCGCGCCTCGACCACCACCCGCTGGTCCGGTCGACCCGACGGCGCGCCACCAACGCGCCGAGGATCGTCGCTGACCACCACCGTCATCGCCGCCGACCCGCCCTCTTCGGCGGCGATCCGCAGCGGATGCTCGGCGGCGTTGCGGACCTCCACCGCCGTGACCACCGCGCTCACCACCGCAAGCCCGGCCACCACCAACGCCTGCGGCCACGTCCGCCGGTGCCACGCCGGCCGGCGCCACCGGACCACCAGCACCACGAGCGCGGCGACCCCCACGGCTCCGACGCCGACGAGCAGGGCCAGCCACCAGGCCCCGAGGACCCCGGTGAGCGCGGTGCCCCAGACGACGAGGGCGGCGGGGACCAGCCGGGCGTCCGTCGCGCGTGCCACGTCACACCGTCACCAGCTCACGCAGCCGTTCGAAGCGGGTGGGGCCGATCCCGTCGACCTCACGCAGCTGCTCCACGCTGGTGAAACCCCCGTGCTCCATCCGCCACTCGACGATCCGGTCCGCCATCACCGGGCCGATGCCCGGCAGCGCGCGGAGTCCCGCCGCGTCGGCCGAGTTCAGGTTCACCACGCTGGGTGCTCCGCCGAACTCCTCCCCCGCCCCGGGCCCCTCCCCACCGACC
>NZ_AGVX02000198.1 GCF_000239155.1 Actinoalloteichus spitiensis RMV-1378 | reverse complement strand
GAGCCGCGAGCGGTCAGCGGGCGGTGTACCCACCGTCGACCGGAAGGGTCACGCCGGTGATGAACCGGGCCTCCTCCGAGGCGAGGAACGCGACCGCCGCCGCGACGTCGGCCGGCTCCGGCGCTCCCGGAATCGGGTTCATCCCCGTCAGCTGCGCGCGCATCGCCGCCGGGTCCTCCGCGTTCTCGATGAAGTTCTCCACGAGGGCGGTGAGCACCATCGTCGGCGCGACGGCGTTGACCCTGATGTGCCGGTCCGCGTACTCGATCGCCGTCGCCCGGGTGAGCCCCACCAACCCGGCCTTCGCGACCGTGTACGCCGGGATGTTCGGGAACGCCGTCAGGCCGGCCGTCGAGGCCATGTTCACCACGCAGCCCCCGCCGGAGCGCAGCAGGGCGTCCAGCCCGTAGCGCAGCGTGTGGAACGCCCCGTCGGCGTTGATCGACATCACCCGGCGCCAGTTCTCCAGCGGGTGCTCGTGGGTGATGCGCTGCTCCCCGTCGATGCCGGCGTTGTTGACGACCACGTCCACCCGCAACTCCTCGGCGAGCACGTGCTCGAAGCCCTGCCGGACCGACTCCGGGTCGGCGACGTCCACCCGGACGGCTGTCGCGTCACCCACGCTCCGCGCGGCCTCCCTCGCCGCGTCCAGCGCGATGTCGGCGATGACGACGCGGGCTCCCTCGGCGCCGAACCGGCTGGCGATGGCCAGGCCGAGTCCGGAGGCGCCGCCCGTGACGAACACGACCCTGTTCTCGAACCGCATGCCCTGCCTCCCACGCTCGGAACCGCTGGTCACCTGTGTAACAGCGAACCGCCGACGCCGCAGTGCCGGAGCCGGGGCAGGTGGGCAGGCGAGGGGGCGGGCCGCACACCACCCCCGGACGCGCGAAAGCCCGGAACCGGTTGGTGAGACCTCCGTGTTCCGGGCTCCCGTCGAGCACTCGGCCTGTCAGCCGCGAACGACCTTGCCTGCCTTCAGGCAGCCGGTGCACACGTTCAGGCGCTGGCGCTGGGAGACGCCGACCTTCGCGTGCACGGTCTGGATGTTCGGGTTCCACCGACGGTTGGTGCGGCGGTGCGAGTGCGAGACCGACTTGCCGAAGCCCGGCCCCTTGCCACAGACGTCGCAGACGGCAGCCACGTCAGACACTCCTTACGTTGGGTATGCGCGCTCCCGGCGGTCGTGCCCCCGGAGGCGATATGAGAACCCGGGCCGGGCCGGGCAACCACGACAGGTTAACCGCTGGCCGCGAGCGGCTCCAAACCGGGACCCCGCAGGACCGGGGCTTGGTGGCCGGCGCCGAAGCTGGAGCACCGGGGAACACCCGTGGCCGGGCGAGGACGCGGAGGTGAGAACCCGGCGAGGATGGTGTAAGACCGAGCCCAGTCCCCGGCCGCCGTACGGGCCGGGGCGGCGGAAGCGGAGGAGCTTCTCGGTGCGGAACCTGGACGTGCTGTTACTCCGGAGGTGGGCGGAGGACTGTGTCGCCGCGTTGGAGGTTCACCGGGAACGGATCGACGGCATCAACGTGTTCCCCGTCCCGGACGCCGACACCGGCACCAACCTGCTCAACACGATGCGCGCCGCCTCCGAGCGGGCCGGCCCCCTGCCTGGTGGGGCCACCCTCGGTGAGGTGGCCGCCGCCCTCGCCACCGGTGCGCTGCTCGGCGCGCGGGGGAACTCCGGCGTCATCCTGTCCCAGATGTTGCGGGGCCTCGCCGAGGCCGTCCGTGACCTCGACCTGGTGGACCCGCCGCACCTGGTGACCGCCCTGGTCGGGGTGGAGCGGGTCGCGCGGACGGCCGTGACCGAGCCCGCCCCGGGCACCATGCTCACCGTGCTGGCGGGGTCCGTCGAGGCCGTGGAGGCCGCCTCGGTGAACACCCTGGTCGACGTGCTGGCGGCGGCGGTGGCGGGAGCGGAACGGGCGCTGCTGGCGACTCCCGGACAGCAGGACGCGCTGGCGGCCACCGGCGTGGTCGACGCCGGTGGCTGCGGTGTCCTGGTGATCCTGGACGCCCTGCTGGCGCTGGTCGAGGACCGGCCGCCGAGCGCGGACGGCCCCCGGCGTGACGCGCTGTCCCGCGTTCCGTTGCGCACCCCGACCGGCGTCGGAGGGACTGGCGTCAGCGGGGCCTGCGGAGCCGGTCCGGGCGCCGACGAGCTCGGACCCGACTACGACCACGAGGTGATGTACCTCCTGGCTGACTCCGACGAGGGACGGGTGGCCGAGCTGCGCGCGGCGCTCAGCGCGATCGGGGACTGCGTGTCGGTGGCCGGGGACGGGGCGGGTCACTGGGCGGTGCACGTGCACTGCGCGGACGTCGGCGCCGCCGTCGAACGGGGCATCGAACTCGGCCGGCCACACCGGGTGCGCGTTCGACGCCTGGTGACGGCGTCCGGGCCCACCCCCGGGGCCGGTGTCCCGACGCCCGCGTCCGGCGCCACCGGTGGCAGGGCCGTGGTCGCGGTCGTGTCCGGCGAGGGGCTGGGCGAGCTCTTCCGGGCGGAGGGGGCGGTGGTGGTGCACGGGAACGCCGCCGGTCCCGAGCTGGACGCCGCGCTGGATGACGCCCTGCTCGGCGCGGGCGCCCGGCACGTCGTGCTGCTGCCGAACGGCCAGGGGCTGACGGCCAGCGTGGAGCAGGCGGCCGGGCGGGCCTGGGAACGGGGCAGGGAGGTCGTGGTCGTGCCCACCGCCTCCCCGGTGCAGGGGCTCGCGGCGCTGGCGGTCCACGACCCGGCGCGCCGTCCCGCCGACGACGCGGTGAGCATGGCGGAGGCGGCCGCCGCGACCCGGAGGGGGGAGCTCATGGTGGCCAGGCGCGCCGCGCTCACCTGGGCCGGTCGTTGTGAGCCGGGAGACGTGCTCGGGTTGGTGGACGGCGAGGTCGTGCTCATCGCCGACGACGTCCCCTCCGCCGCCCTGCGGCTGCTGGAGCGCATGTTGACCAACGGCGCCGAGATCGTGACCGTCCTGAACGGGGCGGACGCGCCGCCCACGCTGCTCGGCGCGATCACCGCACGGCTGCGGGCGAACCATCCGGAGGTGGAGGTGACCGGGTACGACGTCCAGGTCCCGGACGCGGTTCTCCTGGTGGGTGTCGAGTGACACCCACCAGCCCCACCAGCCCCACCGGCCCGCCCAGTCCGAGCGCCGCGGCGTCGGCGAGGCGGGCGGCTCCCGGTACCGGTAGCGGGAGCGGGGGGACATCCAGGTGCCCCGGGGCGCCGGGCGCTCCCCAGCCGCACCGGTCAACAGGACGGCCCACCGCGCCCGTCGTCGGCGCCGCGGGTCGGGCGGAGAAGCGAACAGCGGGCACCACGTCATCCCGGTGTCGGCGGGAGGTGGGACAGTGACCTCGATGGACGCCCCTCTGGAGCCCCTGCTCGGGGCCAAGACCGCCAAGGCCCTGGAGACGGCGCTGGGGATCGGCACCGTCGGTGACCTGCTCTACCACTTCCCCCGCCGGTACGCCGAGCGCGGCGAGCTGACGCGCATCGCCGGGCTGGAGACCGACGAGCACGCCACCGTCCTGGCCCAGGTCGACCGGGTCACCAGGCGCACCATGCGCTCGCGGCGCGGGACGATCCTCGAGGTCAGGATCACCGACGGGCAACGCACCCTGAACTGCACCTTCTTCAACCAGGCCTGGCGGGAACGCGAGCTGCTCCCCGGCCGGCGCGGGCTCTTCGCCGGCAAGGTCACCAGCTACCGGGGCGCGCTCCAGCTCGCCAACCCCGAGTACCAGCTGATCGGGGTTCCGGAGGCAGGCGGAGCCGACGGCGACGAACAGGCGGCGGCCGAGGAGTTCGCCGCCGCGCTGATCCCCGTCTACCCGGCGGCGCAAGGGCTGCCGTCCTGGTCCATCGCCCGCTGCGTCCGACAGGTGCTGGACGTGTGGGAGGGGAGCGAGGACGCCCTGCCCGCCGATCTCCGCCGCCGACACCACCTGCTGGGTTTCGAGGAGGCCATCCGGCGCATCCACCGACCCGCCGACCACCGGGAGCTGGCGATCGCCCGGAAACGGCTGAAGTGGGACGAGGCACTGGCCGTCCAACTCGCGCTGGTGCGACGTCGGCAGCTCGTCGAGGAACGCCCCGCCCCGCCGTGCCCCCCGGTCCCCGACGGCCTGCTGGCCGCCTTCGACGAACGGCTCCCGTTCACGTTGACGGCGGGGCAGCGGGAGGTGGGGGACGCGGTCGCCCAGGACATCGCCGCCCGGCACCCGATGAACCGGCTGGTCCAGGGTGAGGTCGGTTCCGGCAAGACGGTGGTGGCCCTGCGGGCGATGCTCCAGGCGGTGGACGCCGGTCGGCAGGCGGCCATGCTGGCCCCGACCGAGGTGCTCGCCGCCCAGCACGCCAGGTCACTGGCGGAACTGCTCGGAGACCTGGCCGCCGCCGGCGAGCTGGGGGCGCCGGAGCACGCCACCCGGCTCACCCTGCTCACCGGATCCCTGCCCGCCGCGAAACGCAGGCAGGCCCTCCTGGACGCGGTGTCCGGCGCCGCCGGCATCGTCGTCGGCACCCACGCCCTCATCCAGGACCGCGTGCGGTTCGCCGACCTCGGGTTGCTGGTGGTCGACGAACAACACCGGTTCGGGGTGGAACAGCGTGACGCGTTGCGCAGCAGGGACGACGGCGGGACCAGCCCGCACCTGCTGGTGATGACCGCCACCCCGATCCCCCGGACGGTCGCGATGACCGTCTACGGCGACCTGGAGGTGTCCGCGCTGCGGGAGCTCCCCAGCGGGCGCTCCCCGATCAGCACCTCCGTCGTGCCAGTGGCGGAGAAACCGTCCTGGCTGGACCGGGCGTGGCAGCGGGTGCGGGAGGAGGTCGCCGCCGGGCACCAGGTCTACGTCGTCTGCCCCCGCATCGGCGAGGACGGCGCGGGGGGAACGGGCGGGAAACGCGGCAGGGACGCCGAGGAGGACCTCGACGAGCTCGCCCCGCCGGACGAGGGCGGGGGCGCGCGGCGACCACCGGTCGCCGTGCTCGACGTGGCTCCCCGCCTGGCGGACGGGCCGTTGGAGGGGCTGCGGATCGGGGTCCTGCACGGCAGGTTGCCGGCAGAGGAGAAGGACACCGTCATGCGGGACTTCGCCGCCGGCGAGCTCGACGTGCTGGTGGCGACGACGGTCGTCGAGGTCGGTGTCAACGTCCCCAACGCCACGGTCATGGTCATCCTCGACGCCGACCGCTTCGGCGTCAGCCAGCTCCACCAGCTGCGGGGCCGGGTCGGCCGGGGTTCCGCTCCTGGCCTGTGCCTGCTGGTCAGCGAGACGCCCTCCGGCACCTCGACCATGCAGCGGTTGGAGTCGGTCGCCTCCACCACCGACGGTTTCGAACTCGCCCGGCTCGACCTGGAACTGCGGCGGGAGGGCGACATCCTCGGCGTCTCCCAGTCCGGCCGCCGATCGACCCTGCGGTTGCTGTCCCTGATCTCGGACGAGGACCTCATCGCCGAGGCGCGGGGCGAGGCGGAGCGACTGGTCGGGGAGGACCCGCACCTCACCCGCCACCCCGGGCTGGCCCGGCTGGTCGCGGCGATGGTCGACGACGAACGGGCCGAGTACCTCCAGAAGACGTGACCGCGTCGGGGCGGGGGAGGGCACCAACCGCCCCGACGCGGACCCCCTCAGCCGCCGATGCTGTCGGTGTAGGCGCTCATCTCGCCGCGCAGCGCCTCCCGGGCATCCCCGAGGGCGTCCTCAACGCTCTTGGCGCCGGTCAACGCCGCCTCGATGGCCTCCTCCGCCAGCTGCCGCACCTTCGGCATGGCCCCGGCCAGGCACCCCTGGGTGGCCGTGGTCAGCTCGGTGGCCTCCAGCTGATCGACGGCGGTGTCGAACTGCGGGTTCTCCGCACGCCACTCCCGGTCGAGATCGGTCTCCAGCGCCGCCCGGTTCGTGGGGAAGTAGCCGGTCGAGGTGTGCCACTCCGCCTGGTTGTCGGCGGTGGAGAGGAACTTCACGTACTCCCACGCGGCCCGCTGCTCGGCGGGTTCGTGCCCCGGCCCGCTGATCCACAGCGACGCGCCGCCGATGATCGGCCCGCCGGCGTCCTCGCTGGAGACCTTGGGGTAGAAGGCGGTGTCGACCTCGAAGCGGCCCTCCGCCCCGGCGAGGAAGTCACCCAGGCTGCCGGTGGACTCCAAGGTGATCGCGGTGCGCCCGGCGGTGAAGGCGTCCTGGGCGGCGCTGGTCTCCCGACCGGTGTTCAGCGCGAGGCCGTCGTCGATCATCTGCTTCCACCACTGGAGCAGCTCGACCTGGGTGTCCTGGTCGATCAGCACCTCGCTGGCCCGCTCCTCGCGGCCGTTCGCCCCGTCGCACATGTCCAACCCGGCACCGGCGGTCCACTGCTCCAGGAACCAGCCGTAGATCGCCGCCCCGAAACCGTAGCGGGTCGTGTTGCCGGCCGCGTCGGTCTCGGTGAGCGCCTCGGCCGCCTCCCTGATGTCCGCGAGCGTCCTCGGCGGGTTGTCCGGGTCGAGGCCGGCCTCCTCGAAGGCGTCCACGTTGAAGTACATCAGGGGCATGGAGGTGTTGAACGGCATCGAGTAGAGCGTGTCGTCGATGCTGTAGTAGCCGGCGATGTTCGGCTGGAGGTCGTCGAAGTCGACGCCGTCGGCGTCGGCGAACTCCTGGACCGGGATCGTCTGCCCCGAGTCGATCATGAACTGGCTGCCGATGTCGTAGACCTGGATCAGCGAGGGGGTCTGGTTCGAGCTGATCGCCGCCTTGTAGGCGGTCAGGGCGTCGTCGTAGCTGTTCTTGTAGACCAGCTCGACCCGGATCGACCCCTCGTTCTCCTCGTTGAAGCGGTCCGTCAGGGCGGCCAGTGCGTCTCCGAGCGCCCCACCGCCCATGGAGTGCCAGAAGGTCACGGTGGTCACCCCCTCCGCCTGGTCCAGCACCTCGGGCCCGGGGGCGGTCACCCGCTCACCGTCCGACGAGCCGCCGCCGGTCGCGCCCGCGCAGCCAGCCGCGAGCAACACGCCGGACACGGTGAGGGCGAGCGCTGACGCGCGCCGGCGAGAGTGTCGTCTCATCTCGGTTCGTGCCTTCCGTCTGCCGTTACTTCACCGCTCCTGCGGTGAAGCCTCTGACCAGCCAGCGCTGTCCGACCAGCACCAGCAGGAGCGTCGGGACCAGCGCCAGCGTGATCCCGGCGAGGACCTGTCCCGGTTGGTTGGTGTCCACCGCGCGGAGGTAGTTGATGCCGATCTGCAGCGTGTACAGCTCGGGACTGGAGTTGCTCACCAGCAGCGGCCAGAGGAACTGGTTCCAGCCGGAGAGGAACGCCCACACGGCCAGCGCGGCCAGCACCGGTTTCGACATCGGCACCAGGATGGTGAGCAGGAACCTCAGGTGACCGCAGCCGTCGATCGTCGCCGCGTCCCGCAGCTGCGACGGAAAGCGGAGGAACGCCTGGCGCATGAGGAAGGTCCCGAACCCGTTCGCGAGGAAGGGCAGTACCAGGGCCGGGTAGCTCGACGCCAACCCGAGGCTCACCACCAGCAGGTAGTTCGGGATGACGATGGCCTCCCAGGGGATCATCATCGTCGACAGGAAGAGCCAGAACAGCGGCCTGCGACCAGGCACTCGCAGGAAGACGAAGGCGTAGGCCGACAGGGTCGCGGTGACCAGGTGGCCGACCATGATCAGCCCGGAGACCAGCAGGCTGTTGAGGTACTGCCGCAGCAACGGCACCGAGTGCACGACACCCTCGTAGTTGGCCGTCGTCCACGCCCCCGAGGTGAGACGGGGCGGATAGCTCACCAGCTCGGACTTGGGCAGGAAGCTCCCCACGAGGGTGAAGACGACCGGGAAGAGCAGCACGGCGGCGGCCACGGCGAGGAGCACGTAGGTGAGGACGGCCGTGGTGCGGGACGGACGCAGAGCGGCGCTCACTGGTAGTGCACCCTTCGTTCGATGATCCCGAACTGGATCGCGGCCAGCGCCAAGCCGACCAGCAGCAGCACCAACCCCTGTGCCGAGGCCAACCCGAAGTCGCTGGCGTTGTTGGCGAAGGCGGTGTCGTAGATCGAGTAGACGAGCACGCCGGTGGCGCCGTTCGGCCCACCCCTGGTGAGGATGAAGATCTGCCCGAAACTCTGGAGAGCGTTCAACGTCGTCACCACGACCAGGAAGAACAGGCTCGGCGTGATGAGGGGGATGGTGATGCGGAACAACATGGACGGTCCGCGCGCCCCGTCCAGGACGGCGGCCTCCAACACCTCCTCGTCCCGGCCGGCGAGGGCCGCCGACAGCACCAGCAGGTTGAACCCGGTGTTCATCCACACCGTGACCAACGCCACGGAGACCAGCGCCAGTGAGGGGTCCGTCAGCCAGGCGCGTCCCTGCCCTCCCAGCGATTCGAGGACCCAGTTCAGCACGCTGGTGCCGGGGTTGTAGAGCAGGGAGAACACCACGGAGGCCGCGGCCACCGAGTAGGCGAAGGGGAGCGCGAAGGCCGTGCGGAACAGCCGCATGCCGGGGAGGCGTTGCGCCATCGGCACCGCCAGCGCCAACGGGAGCACGATGCTCGGGACGACGACCAGCACCACGTACCCCAGCGTCAACAGCAGCACTCCCCCGAACTCGGGTGTGAGCAGCTTCGCGAAGTTCCCGAAGCCCACCGAGACCGTCGGTCGTCCGAACAGGTCACTGCCCCGGGTCGCCAGGAAGACCGCCTGACCCAGTGGGAAGAAGACGAACACCGCGAAGACGAGCAGGGAGGGCGCCAGGAAGGCGAGCGCCAGTGTGATGTCCCGTCGACGTCGCGCACGGCGGCGTGGATCTGACGGGAGCGGGACGTTCGGCACCGGCGAACCGTCCCCCGCACAGGTGATGAGAAGTCGACATCCAGGCAGCGCGGTGGTATCGCGCACACGAAGAGTAGTGGCTGGTGCGCGCCGGGACGGCCGCGTCTGGCCACTGGAACGGCACTCCCGAAAAGTAGGACGAAGCGGGTAACGTCCCTGCTCGCGACACTCGCCCACCGGAGGGAGCCCGCATGTTTCGGAAGGTCCTCGTCGCCAACCGTGGTGAGATTGCGATCCGAGCATTCCGAGCCGGCTACGAGCTCGGAGCGAAGACGGTGGCCGTCTTCCCGCACGAGGACCGCAACTCCCTGCACCGGTTGAAAGCCGACGAAGCCTACGAGATCGGCGAGCCAGGACACCCCGTGCGCGCCTACCTGTCGGTGCCCGAGATCGTGCAGGCCGCGCGGCGGGCGGGCGCCGACGCCGTCTACCCCGGCTACGGCTTCCTCTCGGAGAACCCGGAACTCGCGAGGGCCTGTGCCGAGGCGGGCATCACCTTCGTCGGCCCCACCCAGCAGGTGCTGGAGCTGACCGGGAACAAGGCCAGGGCGGTCGCCGCGGCCCGCGCCGCCGGGCTGCCGGTGCTCGCGTCGTCGGAGCCCTCCTCGAGCATCGAGGACCTCCTCCTCGCGGCGGAGGACATGACCTTCCCCGTGTTCGTCAAGGCCGTGGCGGGCGGTGGCGGGCGGGGCATGCGTCGGGTGGAACGGCCGGAGGCGCTGCGCGACGCGTTGGAGGCCGCCATGCGGGAGGCCGAGTCGGCCTTCGGCGACCCCACCGTCTTCCTGGAGCGGGCGGTGGTCAACCCCAGGCACATCGAGGTCCAGATCCTCGCCGACGCCACCGGCGAGGTCATGCACCTGTTCGAGCGGGACTGCTCGGTGCAGCGCCGGCACCAGAAGGTCATCGAGATCGCGCCGGCGCCGAACCTCGACCCGGCGTTGCGGGACCGCATCTGCGCCGACGCGGTCGCCTTCGCCCGCCAGATCGGCTACGTCAACGCCGGCACCGTGGAGTTCCTGCTGGACGAACGCGGCGAGCACGTGTTCATCGAGATGAACCCCAGGATCCAGGTCGAGCACACCGTCACCGAGGAGGTCACCGACGTCGACCTCGTCCAGTCCCAGCTCCGGATCGCGTCGGGGGAGACCCTCGCGGACCTGGGGCTCAGCCAGGAGGCGGTCAGCCTGCGCGGCGCGGCCCTGCAGTGCCGGATCACCACCGAGGACCCGACCAACGGCTTCCGCCCGGACACCGGCCTGATCAGCGCCTACCGCTCCCCCGGGGGATCAGGTATTCGCCTCGACGGGGGAACGACCTTCGCCGGCACCAGCATCAGCGCCCACTTCGACTCGATGCTGGTGAAGCTCTCCTGCCGGGGACGTGACTTCCCCACCGCCGTCTCCAGGGCACGCCGGGCCGTCGCCGAGTTCCGGATCAGGGGCGTCGCGACCAACATCCCGTTCCTCCAGGCCGTCCTCGACGACCCGGACTTCCGCGCGGGCCGGGTCACCACCTCCTTCATCGAGGAGCGCCCCCACCTGCTGACCGCGCGCCACTCCGCGGACCGGGGCACCCGGCTGTTGACCTACCTGGCCGACGTCACGGTGAACCGCCCGCACGGGGAGCGGCCGTCGGTGCTGGACCCCGCGCACAAACTGCCCGGGACCGACCTCTCCGAACCCGCCCCGCCCGGTTCCCGGCAGCGGCTGGCGGGAC
>NZ_AGVX02000199.1 GCF_000239155.1 Actinoalloteichus spitiensis RMV-1378 | reverse complement strand
GGGAGCCGCTGCCGACCGGGTCCTGACCCGGTCGGCCCCCTGGTACGGGTGGTGGGGAGGGCGGGCGGCGGTCCCTGCCGCCCGCCTCACTCCCCGACCGTGCCGTCCAGGGCCTCGCGGAGCAGGTCGGCGTGACCGTTGTGCCGGGCGTACTCCTCCACCATGTGGACCAGGACCCAGCGCAGCGAGACCTGGCGGCCGTCCCGGGGCGGGCACTGGCGGAGCGCGTCGAGATCGGTCGCCTCGACCAAGGACCTGGCGTGGTCGACCTCCTCCCGCCAGGCGGCCCACGCGCGCTCCACCTCGGCCTCGGTGACGTTCTCCGGGGTGATGTCGAGGAGGTCCCCGTCGGGGTTAGCGGCGGAGTAGAAGCGCGCCGGCAGGTCCTGCTGGCCGAGGACGCGGCGGAACCAGTACCGCTCGACGTCGGCGAGGTGGCGGACCAGCCCCAGCAGGGACAGCACCGAGGGCGGGACGGCGCGGGTGGCCAGCTGCACCGGGGTCAGCCCGTCGCACTTGAGCCGCAGGGTCGCCCGGTGGAAGTCGAGGAACTGCGTCAACAGCTCCCGGTCGGTGCCCGATTCGGCGGGGGCCTGCCGGTCGAGGGTCACGTGTCCTCCTCTGACGTGCGCGGCGAAGGGCCCGCTCCGCCGCTGGAGACACGAGGCTAGTCGCACGGACCGTCCCGGGACGAGGCTTTTTCCCTCCTCTTCCTACCGCGTCGACGTGCGCTGTGAGGTCCCTCGCAACCCGGGCGTAGGGGGCGCGCGCCCGTGCCACCCTTCGGGGGAACCACTTCGCGACGACCCAGGGACCCGTGGTGGCCTTGAGGGAGGACGGTCGACGATGACTGCTGTTCGTGATTCGGCGGAGCGGGAGCAGCCCGCGCCGTACGGGACGGGCGCCGGCGCCAGGAGCAGGCCCACCCGGCGGGTGCGCATCCACCACCTGCGGGAGATGAAGGAGCGCGGCGAGACCTGGCCGATGCTCACCTCCTACGACATGTACACCGCCCGCATCTTCGACGAGGCGGGTATCCCGGTGCTGTTGGTGGGCGACTCGGCGGCCAACAACGTGTACGGGTACGAGAGCTCCCTCCCGGTGAGCATGGAGGAGATGCTGCCCCTGGTCCGGGCCGTCACCCGCTCGGTGAGCAGGAGCCTCGTGGTGGCGGACCTGCCGTTCGGGACCTACCAGGCCTCGCCGGAGCAGGCGATGTCCAACGCGACCCGCCTGATGAAGGAGGGCCTCGCCCACGCCGTCAAGCTGGAGGGCGGCCGGCCTTTCGTCCGCCAGGTCGAGGCGCTCGTGGCGGCCGGCATCCCGGTGATGGGCCACCTGGGCTTCACGCCGCAGAGCGAGCACGGCCTGGGCGGCTACCGGGTGCAGGGCAGGGGCGACGGCGCCGAGGAGCTGCTGGCGGACGCGCGGGCGCTCCAGGAGGCCGGGGCGTTCGCGGTGGTCCTCGAGATGGTGCCCGCCGATGTCGCGCGACGCATCACCGAGGAACTGGCCGTGCCGACCGTGGGCATCGGTGCCGGACCGCACTGCGACGGCCAGGTCCTGGTGTGGCAGGACATGGCCGGTCTCAACCAGGGTCGGAAGCCCCGGTTCGTGAAGCGGTACGCGGACGTGGCCGGGGTGCTGGGGGGCGCGGCCGCCGAGTTCGCCGAGGAGGTGCGTTCGGGGCGGTTCCCGGCGGAGGAGCACTCCTTCTGAGGGCGGCGTGCTGGTCCCCGGGCCTGGTCCCCGCACCCGGGTCCGGGGACCGCACCGCCGTCCTCCGCGGGTGGCGGACGGGCACCGGCGGGGGGGGG
>NZ_AGVX02000200.1 GCF_000239155.1 Actinoalloteichus spitiensis RMV-1378 | reverse complement strand
CGCCGGCCGGGGCGGTCGCCCCGGCCGGCGGGACGCCCGGTTCCGCCACCGCGTAGGCACGGGCGGTGACCGCTCCCGCTGGAACCAGACCGCCGAGCGGAGCCGCCTCGACCAGGGCTTCGACCTCGTCACCCCGGAATCGCAGTGTCAGGCTCGCTCCGGCCGGCGCCAACCTGCGCACCGCGACCTCCGCCCGGCTCGCCTCGCCCCGCGCGGCGAGCCGGGCGGCGATCCCGGCGGCGTCCTGGCAACGCAGCTGGGCGAGCACCACCGTGAGAGCGCCGACCGCGAGCACGAGCACCACGGCCAGTGAGCTGATGGCCAGCGCGGCCTCGATCGTCACCGCTCCCCGCTCCGCGTTGACCACGGGCTCCCCGCGCGGAGCGCGGGCGGCGGATCGTGGGTGGGCGGCCGGCATCAGAAGCCCACAGAGAGGGCACGGTCGACCAGCGAAGCGAGCGCCGAGGCGACCGAGTCACCGGTGACGAGCGTGTACAGCACCGCCGCGAGCGCGGCCGCCGCCACGGTGCCGATCGCGTACTCGGCGGTGCTCATCCCCTCCTCACCGGTCGTGTCGGTTGGGGGGAGTGAGCGGGCCGAACCCCCAGAAGGGGGTAGCGACCGGTGGCGGCCGGGTGCCGCTCGCCTCAGGGACCGGGCGGTCCACCGAGCCGCGTGCCACGAGGGCCATGAGGGCATCCGTCGTGACCTGTGAAGACAACGGTGGAGACGGATCAGCGGCGAGAAGCGCCGGAGCGACGAGCGGAGCATCGGTTTCTCCTCGGGGAAGGGCGGGCAGGGGCGTTCACGGGGGCGGGCGGTGTGGACGGTGGAGGGACGATCGGCTCACCAGGTGGAGAGGACGTCGGTGGCCAGTCCGACGAGCACGGGAGCGACTCCCAGCAGGAGGAAGGCGGGGAGGAAGCACAGTGCGAGTGGAGCGGCCACCAGGACACCTGCCCGCTGGGCGTCGGCCTCGGCGGCATCGAGGGCGGCCGCCCGCGACTCCCGAGCCAACCGGTCCGCGGTCTCCGCCAGTGCCGCGCCACCGCTGGCGCTGCGTCGGACGGCCGTGGCGAGCTCCCGCAGTTCCGGTTGGGCGCGCGCGGGGGCCCATGCGGCGGCGGCATCCTCACCCCGTGCGAGGAGGTCGGCGGCCAAGCGCAGGGGGCGGGCCACGGCGCGGCAGTCGGAGTGGCGTTCGAGCTCGTCGGATGCCACCCGGACAGCGGCCGGGGGTGACATCCCCGCTCGCAGGCATGCGGCGAGCAGGTCCCAGGTGGCGGCGAGGGTCGCGGGGTCTGGTGGCCGGCTCCCCCGCCGTCTCGCGCACCAGCCGTCGAGGAGGACGGTGAGCACGGCGGCGACCGCTCCGACCACCAGGGCGGTTGGCCCCTCGGTGAGGAGGAACCCGAGCACTGCCGCCGCCCCCGCTCGCGGGACCCGCCGGTCGGTGAGGATCGTCGACCAGCCCTCGCGGACCGGGCTGGTGGACCGGACCCGACGCCGCGCCGACCGCCACCCGAGTGGAGCGGCCACGAACGCCGCCGTCAGCACCAGGATGTTCGCGGCCGTCATCGGACCGTCCTCGTCGTCAGGTGGTGAACCCACCAGGATCCGGTCGTGACGAGCACCGCTCCGACGACGAGCAGGAGCCCGCCCGTGTTCGTGCTCAGCAGGATGGCGACCGGGCCCGCCCCGACCGCCTCGCCCAGAGCGAGCGCCAGGAGGGGGAGGGCGGACAGCAGGGTTCCCGTGGCCCGGGGGCCGGCCATCCTCGCCCGCACGTTCTCGGCGAACCGGAGCCGGTGGGCCACGTCACCTCGGACGGCGTCCAGGACGAGCGCCAGCGGCAGCCCGTGGGTGCTCGCCAGCGACCAGGCGCGGCCGAGCCGGGTGGGAACATCGGAGGAAAGACCGGTGGGCTCCTGCCGCACGAGTTGGCATTGGACGTCGCCTCCCAAGTGGACCGTGGCCGCCACCCGGTCCAACAACTCCGACACCTCCGGCTCGCTGTCGACGGAGGCACGGCGCACCGCAGCTTCCGGGTGGGCGCCGGATCTCAGGTCGGCTGCCAGCCGGCCGAGACTGGCGCACCAGTCCCTGGTCACGTCCAGCGTGCGCGTGATGCGACGGGTGTCCCCACGGCGGGCCCACCACCCCAGAAGGACCACGGCACAGGAGACCCCCAACGCCCAACCGCCCGCCAGGCTCACGGCTGCGAAACCGAGGAGGCCGACGGCTGCGGTCACGCAGCGCACCGCCGGGGCTGCCAGGGTGCGCGGGAGCCGCGCGCCGGCAGGCACCAGACGTCGAGCCCCGCTCCGCCGGGGCAGCGGCAGCACGGCCGTGGCGAGGACCAGCGCGATCAGGCCGAGCACGACGCCCACCCCCCGCGGTGACGCAGCAGTCCCGCCAGGTGCTCCCACGCCGGACCCCGCCCGGCTTCCCGCCGCCACGCTGGGGTGACCACGACACGGTCGGTTTCCTTCGACAGCAGGCTGATCGAGTCGAGGACCCGGCTCCCTCCGGGCAGGCGAACCATGTGCAGCACGAGCCGGACCGCCGCTCCCAGTTGGCTGTGGAGAGCGGTCCGCCCCAGTCCGCCCAGTGCGGCCAGTGCCTCCACCCGGGCGGGCACCTCGGCGGGCGAGTTGGCGTGCAGAGTGCCCGCTCCGCCCTCGTGACCGGTGTTCAGGGCGGCCAACAACTCGCACACCTCCTCGCCCCGCACCTCGCCGACGACCAAGCGGTCAGGGCGCATCCGCAGCGCCTGGCGCACGAGATCGCGGGTGCTGATGCGGCCAGCTCCCTCGACGTTGGGGGGACGGACGACGAGCCGGACGAAGTGCGGGTGGTCCGGGCGCAGTTCGTGCGCGTCCTCGACGCAGACGACCCGTTCCCCGGGCGGAACGGCACCGAGCATCGCCGCGAGCAGGGTGGTCTTCCCCGATCCGGTCCCACCCACCACGAGGAAGGCGAGGCGGGCGAGCACCACCTGGCGCAGCAGGACGGCGATGTCCTCGTCGAAGGTGCCGCTGTCCCGGAGGCCGGCCAGGCTGTGCGCGGCCGGCCGGAGAACCCGGAGCGACAGGCTGGTGGACCGCACCACGGGTGGCAGCACCGCGTGCAGGCGAACCTCCCCGTGGGACATCGTCTCGGGGAGCCAGGCGTCGACGAAGGGGGACGCCTCGTCGAGCCGCCTCCCGACCGCCGCCGCGAGTCGTTGGGCGAGCCGGCGGACCGCGTCCTCCGAATCGAAGGACGCGTCCGCGCGGATCAGGCCACCGCCACGGTCGACCCACACCTCGTCGGGGGCGGTGACCAGCACATCGGTGATGGCGCTGTCCCGAACGAGTTCGGCGAGCGGCCCCAGGCCGGCGAACTCCTGGTGCAGGACGCGCAGGGCGTGCAGGACGTCGGCATGGCTCACCACACCGGCTTCGGCGCGGACCGCGCGAGCGATGGCGGTGGGAGTCGTGGGTGAGGCGGATTCGGCCAGTCTGCGGCGGGTGCGGGCGACCAGCGCACCGGAGTGCACCCGCTGGTCCCTGGCCGTACTCGTCGGGGTGTTCACGCCGCACTCCCCTGCGCCACCGCCGGGCTCGCCATGGCGAGCACCCGCTCCGCCGCCGCCGAGAGAGGGCCTCGCGGGCGGCCTCGGAAGGAGCCCCGGTCCAGACGTCCCGCCAACCCTGGCTCCGGTCTCATCGTCGTCAGCACCGGGCACCCGACAGCGGTCGAGACGTCCCGCGCGGTGAGTCCTCCCGGTGCCGGGCCTCGGACGACCAGCCCGGGTTCGGTTCCGTGGTGGGCCAGCCGGCGGACGAGCGCGCCGGCCGAGGCGCAGGCCCGCACCTCGGCGGGAACGACGAGCACGCACAGCGTGAGCCGCCACAGGCACGCGGTGACGGCGGGGGACAGCTCCCGAGGCAGGTCGAGGACAACCGGCTCACCAGACCGGTGCCCGGCGTCGAGAACGGCGAGCAGTGCTTCCGGGCTGGGCGCCTCGGTCGAGGGCTCCCCGCCGGTCGGACGCCCGCAGGACAACACCGTGAGGCGTCCCGCTCCCTCCTCCACGCTGGGGAGCGCCGAGCGCAACGTGCTGGCGGTGAGCCGCCCCGTGGCGGTCGAGCAGCCGGACCACCGCAGGCCCGACACCTTCTCCATGCCCAGCGTCAGGTCGAGGCCCCCGCCGAGGGGATCGCAGTCGACCACCAGTGGATGGCCGCCCCGCCTGGCCGAGGCCAGCGCCAGGGAGGCGGCGAAGGTGGACGCTCCCGCCCCGCCTCGGCCACCGAGAACCCCGACGACGGGTGCCGCTCGGGTGGCGGGGGGCTCGGTGGTCTCGGCGAGCGTGGTAACCAGGAACTCGTCGTCCCCGGGGAGGGTCACGACCCTGTCCACGCCCAGCTGCACCGCAGCGTGCCAGCTCCCTTCCGGAAGGGGTCCGGCCGAGACCGCGAGGACTCCTCGCCTGCGCCCCAGGCTGGCCTCGGGAAGCCGGGGCAGGGTATTCGCGCCGACCAGCACCAGCGGGGCGGCCGCCCATCGCCGTCGGGCCTCGGCGACGTCCCACACCCGCTCGACCTCGCACCCGGCCGCGGCCGCGACCCGCAGCACCTCGTCAGCGAGCTCGTCGTCCTCGACGAGCACCAACGTTCGCGCCTCCACCGCGCACCTCCTGTCAGGACGGCTGTCGGGATGACGCCCCGACCTCGCGCCTCCACAGTGGCCGGCCCACCGATCTCCGACGAGCTCCTCGGACTGGGCCTGTGGACAACCGGCGGCTGTGGACAACCCGCCCCGCGAGACACGCTCCGCGAGACGCGCCGGCTCACCCGAGGTGGCTCACCACCGGCCGTGCCGAGGTGCCGCGGGGACGTCGTCCTGCGCGGCGGCTGCTTCCGGCCCGGCCGGGGCGGGGCGACCGCGCGCCGGCGGGGTCGAACGGGCTCCAGGCGCGGGCGGCGGGCGCGGTGCTGTCCTCCGGCCGGCGGGTTGTTCCTCGACGGGGACGCGCACGAGGGCCCACGTCGGCGGGCCGTGGTGGGTTCCTCCGGGGGGTGGGACTGCCGCTCCGGGGCGGCGGTGACGGGGTGGGCGCCCCCGCGATGCCCACCACCCGGCGGTCCTCCGGAGCGGGAACCTCGGCGGGGCTCCTGGGGATGTTGGCGGTGGTGAGCAGCACGGATCGTCGCGGAGGAGCATCGCCGTCGAGAGGCGGGGGCAGGAGACGCTCCGACCGGCCGGGTGGCGAGCGGCGCCAGGAGAGTGCCCCACGGGGGACTGGGGGTGCCAGGTGGCCTGCGCCGGCCCCGGGGATGGGACGACCCCCGCCAGGGGGGAGGGACGGGGGTCGTCAGGGTTCAGCCCCGGGGGGTCGAGCTGAACCCGTCCGGCACCGCCGGACGTCTCTACTGTATCCCGCTCGCGAGCCCCGGTGCGCCGAGTCCGCACGAGCGCTCAACCACTATGACCTACCGGCACCTATGCTGTCGACGTGACGGCCACGAAGAGCGCCGAGCAGACGACGCGACCCCCTCGGGTGGCCGCGTTCTTCGACCTCGACAAGACAGTCATCGCGAAGTCGAGCACCCTCGCGTTCAGCAGGCCCTTCTTCCAGGAAGGGCTCATCAACCGCCGCGCGGTTCTCAAGAGCGCGTACGCGCAGTTCGTCTTCATGCTCGCCGGGGCCGACGCCGACCAGACCGACCGGATGCGCGCGCACATCACCTCGTTGTGCGCCGGCTGGGACGTGGAACAGGTGCGGTCCATCGTGGAGGAGACCCTCCACGACATCGTCGATCCCCTGGTCTACAAGGAGGCCACCCAGCTCATCGCCGACCACCGCGAGCGGGGGCACGACGTGGTCGTGGTCTCGGCGTCCGGGGAGGAGGTGGTGGCTCCGATCGCCCGGATGGTCGGCGCCAGCCACAGCATCGGAACGCGGATGGTGGTCACCGAGGGCCGGTACACGGGGGAGATCGACTTCTACTGCTACGGGGAGAACAAGGCCGTCGCCGTGGCCGAGCTCGCGGAGGCGCGCGGGTACGACCTCAGCCTGAGCCACGCCTACTCGGACTCGGTGACCGACCTCCCCCTGCTGGACGCGGTCGGGCACCCCACCGTCGTCAACCCCGACCGCGCGTTGCGCAAGGAGGCCGCGCAGCGCGGGTGGCCGTCGTTGACCTTCGACCACCCGGTGTCGCTGCGCAACAAGATCCCCACCCCCTCCGGAACGACCGTGGCCGCCGCGGCGGTGGGCCTCGGGGCGGTCGCGGCGGCGGGGGTCGCCTGGTTCGGAGTTCGGCGACGTCGGAGCCGCGGCTGAGCCGCCGCGCGGCCGGCTGGTCCACCCGAACGGGCACCTTGCCGGGTGCCGTGGCCCGAGCTACAAAGGAGATGAGGAGCCCGGACGGCCAGGGATGCCGCGGAGGAGAAGCGCCATCCACCCCGGAAGGGCACCTGGCTCGAACGGCGGGCACCCACGCTCAGCACGCCGCGGGAGGCTTTCGTCGGCAAGGGACTGCGTACGGGACGCCGGACGCCGAGTCCTGAAAGTTCGACACAGTTGCACGCCTGGGTCCACGCTCAGTTCCTGTCAGATGGCGCGCTCCGCTCCACCGGAGGGGAGCGCGCCATCGTTCGTTGGTCGCCCACCTCCGGTCAGGCCGCCGCCCCGGCCCGCCCCGGTCGTCCGTGAAACGAGCGGTCGAACCCCTTCCTCTCACCACCCGCCCGGACACGCACCACTCGTGGGGCGGGTTCCGGGCACCGGCCCCTGGTGGGGGCTCGTGCGCCGGCGTGAACGCGGCCGGGACTCCGAGGAGCGCCCGCACGCGCCCTCCTCGCCGCACCGAGCAATAACCTCCAGCAAGATCAACCGATCGGGCCGGAGTCACCGGAGCGCCCCGCCCGCGCAACACGCAGCGTGGTGCGACGTTGACCCTCCATCACCAGGTGGGTAGCTTCCAGAGCGGGACTCCAGTCGGTCAGCCGCTGACGGGGACGACTGGCCCGGCACCGCCGTGAGCTCCGGCCCACCGCTGCTTCCAGGAGGTTTGATGGGCACGACACGCAGGTCCCGGCAGCTCCTCGCGCTGGGGGTGGGAGCGGCCCTGCTGGCGGGATGCGCCGGAGGCGGCACGCCTGACGGGTCCGAGTCGGAGGCGCCCGGCGGCGATGGGACCGCCGACGCGATGACGGAGTGGATCGACGAGACCATCGCCGGGATGAGCCTGGAGGAAAAGGTCGGCCAGCTCTTCGTCACCTACGTCTACGGCACCAGCGCCGACACGGCCCACGACAGCAACCTGGAGGAGTTCGGCCTGGCCACTCCCGAGGAGATCATCCAGCGGTACCACCTGGGCGGCATCATCCACTTCTCCTGGACCGACTCCCTGGAGAACCCGCGGCAGGTGGCAGAACTGTCCAACGGTGTCCAGGACGCGGCGCTCTCCTCCGGCGCTGGTGTTCCGCTCACCATCTCGATCGACCAGGAGCAGGGCGCCGTCCTCCGGTTCGGGGCCCCGGCGACGGAGTTCCCCGGCAGCATGGCGTTGGGAGCGGGCCGGAGCGTGGAGGACGCGCGGACGGCCGCCGCCATCACGGGCCAGGAGTTGCGCGCGGTCGGGATCACCCAGAACTTCGCTCCGGTCGCGGACGTGAACGTCAACCCGGCCAACCCGGTGATCGGGGTGCGGTCCTTCTCCTCCGACCCGGAGCTGGCCGCCGACTTCGTCACCGCCCAGGTCGAGGGGTACCAGGACTCCGACGTCCCCGAACGCACCGTGTCCAGTTCCATCAAGCACTTCCCCGGACACGGCGACACCAACGTGGACAGCCACCACGACCTCCCCGTCATCGAGCACACCCGGGAGGAGTGGGAGGAGTTGGACGCTCCCCCGTTCCGGGCCGCGATCGCGGCGGGCGCGGATTCCGTGATGAGCGGCCACCTCATGGTGCCCGGCCTCGACGACTCGGGGATGCCCGCGACGCTCTCCCCCGCGATCCTCACCGGCATGCTGAGGGATGAACTGGGCTTCGACGGCCTGATCTACACGGACTCGCTCCAGATGGAGGGGGTCCGCTCGCAGTACCCGGACGACCGGATCCCGGTGCTCGCGTTGCTCGCGGGGGCCGACCAGCTGCTCATGCCGCAGCACCTGGACGTGGCCATCACCGGAGTGCTGGAGGCCGTCCGGTCCGGCGAACTCACCGAGGAACGGATCGAGGAGAGCGTGCGGCGGGTGCTGCGCGCCAAGTGGGAACGCGGCATCGTCGCCGAGCCCCACGTGGACCCGGACCACGCCGCGGCCTTCGTGGGTTCCGAGGAACACCTCTCCTCGGCGCGGGAGATCACCGACCGCACGGTGACGGTGCTCAGGAACGACGCCGACCTGTTGCCGCTCGACACCGCCCCGGAGAGGGTTCTGGTGGCCGGGTGGGACCAGGCGACCACCGGCGCGTTGGCGGAACGCCTCACCGAGCGCGGCGCCGCCACGACGACGCTGCCGAACGACTTCGAGCCGAGCCAGGCTCAGATCCGGCGGGCGACGACCGCCGCGGGGGAGCACGACCTCACCGTGGTGCTCACCAACGGGGCGTGGCAGGACGGGCGGTCGGGACAGCGGGACCTGGTACGGGCGCTGGCGGCCACGGGTCGGCCGGTGGTGGCGGTCGCGGTGCGGGACCCCTACGACGCCGCGTACGTGGAGGAGGCCGAGACCTGGGTGGCGACGCACTCCTTCAACCGGGTGACGATGGAGTCGCTGGCCCGGGTGCTGCTGGGGGAGACGAGTCCTCAGGGTTCGCTTCCCGTCCCGGTCCCCCGTCCCGATGGTTCCGGCGACCGGTATCCCTTCGGCCACGGCCTGAGCTGGTGACCGGCGGTGGCGGGGCGAACAGCGGAGGAGGGAACGGCCGGTCGGGTCTCGCTCGGGCTGAGCAGGCGCGGCTTCCTGGCGGCCACGGCGGTGGCACCGGTCCTGGCGGCGGGTGCGGGGACGGCACTGGGCTCGGTGACGGGTGAGGACGCCTCCGGCGCCGGCGAGCTGGCTCGTCCGGACGGAACGGTGCTCACCGGTGCCGACCAGCTGGCCGCGCGGGGTTGGGCGTCGCTGGCTGGACGTCGGCTGGGTGTCCTGAGCAACCCCACGGCGGTGCTCGCCGACCTGGAGCACGTCGTGGACTCGATGCACGCGGCCGAGGGAGTGGACGTGGTCGCCGCGTTCGGGCCCGAGCACGGGTTCCGGGGCACCTCGCAGGCGGGCGGTTCGGAGGGCGATTACGTCGATCCGAGGACCGGCATCCCCGTGTACGACGCCTACGGGGTCGACGCCGATGCGCTGGCGGCGATGTACCGGAAGGCCGGGGTGGACACCGTGGTCTTCGACATCGCTGACGTCGGTGCCCGCTTCTACACCTACATCTGGTCGATGTACACCGCGATGCACGCGGCCGCGCTGGCCGGCGTGGCGTTCGTGGTCCTCGACCGCCCCAACCCGATCGGTGGGCGCGCGGACGGCCCCCAGCTCGATCCGGCGTTCGCCTCGGGCGTTGGCCGCAAGCCCGTGGTGCTTCGGCACGGCATGACGGCGGGCGAACTGGCCGCTCTGTTCGACGTCGAGTTCCTCCCGGAGGACGCCGGCTCCCGGGTCCCCTCCCTGGAGGTGGTGCGGATGAGGGGCTGGCATCGACAGCAGGTGTTCGCCGACACCGGGCTCCCGTGGATCCCGCCGAGTCCGAACATGCCCACTCCCGACACCGCGACGCTGTACCCGGGGACCTGCCTGTTCGAGGGAACGGTGTTCTCGGAGGGGCGGGGCACGACCCGTCCCTTCGAGACGGTGGGGGCGCCGGGCCTGGACTGGCGGTGGGCGGGGTGGCTCAACGACCGGGCGCTACCGGGCGTCCGGTTCCGGGAGACCTACTTCGTGCCCACCTTCGGCAAGCACGAGGGCGTCCAGTGCGGCGGCGTGACCGCGCACGTGACGGACCCGGCGGCGGTTGACCCGATCGAGGTCGGGGTGAGCATGCTGGTGTCGGCGCGGCAGCTCTACCCGGACCAGTGGGGCTGGCGCCCGGACCACTTCGTCGACAAGCTCGCCGGGTCGGCCACGCTGCGCACGATGGTGGACGCGGGAGCGCCGGTCGAGGAGATCACCGGGTCCTGGGCCGCCGAGCTGGCGGCGTTCGAGGAACGCCGGGCTCCCTACCTCACGTACCCGGTGCGGTGACCATGCGTGGCGCCATCTCCACCCTGTGCGTGACGGCGGTGTTCCTGGCGAGTGGTCTGGGCTGGGGGGCCGGGAAGACGGCCGCGCCCGCCTCCTGGCCGTCGGAGTCGTGCCCGACGCTGCGTGAGGGGTCACCGGAGGAGCTGGGCCTGGACTCCGCGCCGCTCGTCGCGGCTGCGGACCGCCTGCGGCGGTGGGCGGAACCCGCCACGGGCCGGCCGCTCTTCGCCGGCTCGGCCGTGTTGTACGCGCACCAGAACGTGGTGCTGCGGCGTGACTCGGCGGGCTACGCGCTCCGGTACGCCGACGGCGAGGGCGGTGAGCTCCCCGCCGAGGAACGGCTCGCGGCCAGGGCGGACACGGTGTTCGACATCGCCTCGCTGTCGAAGCTCTTCACGTCGGTGCTGGTCATGCGGCAGGTGGAGGAGGGCACCCTGCTGCTGGACGCCCCGGTGTCGCGGTACGTCCCCGAGTTCGGGGCCAACGGCAAGGAGCAGGTGACCCTGCGCCAGCTGTTGACGCACACCTCCGGCCTCGAGCCCTTCCTGCCGCTGTGGCGGGACTGGCCGGACCGGGAGTCCCGGCTCCACGCCGTCCTGTCGGTGCGCCCGCAGGCGGCACCGGGCAGCGCCTACGTCTACTCCGACCTGAACATGATCGCATTGATGGTCGTGCTGGAGCGGGTGACGGGCCTGCCGCTGGACGACCTGTTGCGGCGGGACGTCACCGTGCCGCTCGGGCTGGGTGGCACCGGGTTCCGGACCGCGAACGACCCGGTGGGCGATGTCGCGGCCACCGAGTACCAGGTCGTGCCGGCCCGGGGGATGGTGCACGGCGAGGTGCACGACGAGAACGCCTGGTCGCTCGGCGGCGTCTCCGGCCACGCGGGGTTGTTCTCCACGGTCGACGACCTGGCGGTGTTCGGCCAGACCATGCTCAACGGCGGCTGCTACGGGGAGGCCAGGATCCTGCGGTCCAGCACGGTTCGCCAGATGCTCACGAACCAGAACGAGGCCTTCCCCGGGCATCCCCGGGGCCTGGGCTTCGAGTTGGACCAACCCTTCTACATGGGAGGGCTGAGCGGACCTCTCACCGCCGGGCACACCGGTTACACGGGCACCTCGTTGGTTCTCGACCCGCTCTCGAACTCGGTCGTCGTGTTGCTCACCAACCGGGTGCACCCGTCCCGGGACTGGGGCTCGATCAACCCGGCGCGGGCGGCGGTGACGGACGCGTTGGCAACCGTGGTCGGCCGCACAGACGGGAACTCTCCGTAGCCCAGGTCCCCACCGCCGAACCTCGGCCCGTGATCACGCTGCGTGGTCACGGGCCGACGGCGTCTGACCGCTCCTGACACGGCCCGTCCCGGCACGGCCCTTTTCCCACCACCATCCTTTGCGGTGAGCGCACAACCACTAACGAGTGACTTTGACACGTTTCGTAAACAAGCGGGCAACGGTGATAACGCGGATGGTCCGTTCGGCGATAGGCCGTTCCAGAACGGCGTTTCTCGGATTTTCACGACGTTCTCCGTGGTGGAACAGCCTTCGAGTCGATCGAGATAACCGAGTGATGACGAGATGGATACGAGGATTGACCAATCAAAATGATTGTTAGTAAGTTTCCGACGTGACGAAGCGTATCGGGCAGAGCGCGGCGCAGACCGAGGGCAGCCCTCTTGTTCGGATCCGCTCACTGCTACCCGGCCTGGCCCGAGCGGAGCAGCGAGTAGCCAATGTCGTGCTGGAGGACCCGGCGGCGGTCACCCACCGCAGCATCACCGAGGTGGCGGAGGCGGCCGGGACGAGCGAGACGACGGTCACCCGGTTCTGCAAGGCGATCGGTATTCGCGGCTACCCCGAACTCCGACTCGCCCTCGCCGCGGACACCGCGCGGAGCGCGGTCCGCGACGAGCAGAAGCTCGGTGGCGAGATCGGCCCGGGCGACGACCTGCACGACGTGATCGGCAAGGTCGCCTACGCCGACGCCAGGGCGGTCGAGGAGACCGCCGAACAGCTCGACCCGGCCGCCCTCCGCCAGGTCGTGGACCGCGTCTCCGCCGCCCGCCGCGTGGACGTGTACGGCGTGGGGGCCAGCGCGTTCGTCGCCATGGACCTCCAGCAGAAACTGCACCGGATCGGGCGAGTCTCCTTCGCCTGGAACGACAAGCACATCGCGCTGACCTCGGCTGCGGTGCTCTCCGAGGAGGACGTCGCGGTCGGCATCTCGCACACCGGCTCGACGGCCGACGTCGTCGAGGCGCTGCGGGTGGCCAGGGCGAGGGGGGCCACCACGGTGGCGATCACGAACTTCCCCCGCGCGCCCATCACCGAGGTGGCGGACCATGTGCTCACCACCGCCGCCCGGGAGACCACCTTCCGGAGCGGCGCGATGGCGAGCCGAATCGCACAGCTCACGTTGATCGACTGCCTGTTCATCGGGGTCGCCCAGCAGCACTACGAAACGGCTCAGGAGGCGCTGGAGGTCACCTACGCCGCGGTCGTGGGACAGCGGCTGGGAAGTCGCCCTGATGGCAGGCGCAAGGCGAGGGACGGCATCTGATGAACATGCGGACGGGCCAGACTGTGGTACGCGTCAACTCCCCCACCGAGACGCGCAACCCGAGGACGACGGACATCGACCTGCTCCCCAGCTCCGACATCCTCCGGATGATCAACGCCGAGGACCGGGTGGTGCCCGACGCCGTCCGCGAGGTGCTCCCGCAACTCGCGGTCGCGGTGGACCTGGCCGTCCACGCGCTGCGCTCGGGCGGCAGGGTGCACTACGTGGGCGCGGGTACCTCCGGCCGGCTGGCGGTTCTCGACGCGGCCGAGCTGATGCCCACCTACAACGTCCCCCCGGACCTGTTCGTGGTCCACCAGGCCGGCGGCGAGGCCGCCTTCGCCCACGCCCTGGAGGGCGCGGAGGACGACGCCGAGGCCGGTGCCTCGGCGATCGAACGGGCGGCGGGCGCCCGCGACTTCG
The DNA here is from genome assembly GCF_000239155.1 of Actinoalloteichus spitiensis RMV-1378. Taxonomy (GTDB): domain Bacteria; phylum Actinomycetota; class Actinomycetes; order Mycobacteriales; family Pseudonocardiaceae; genus Actinoalloteichus_B; species Actinoalloteichus_B spitiensis. Next base: position 3,739 of record NZ_AGVX02000200.1, on the reverse strand, counting down.
TGCTCGGGCTCACCGCCTCCGGGCGGACCCCCTACGTGATCGGCGCCCTGAGCGCGGCCCGGCGGTTGGGAGCCACCACCGCGCTGGTGAGCGCGAACCCGTCGAACCTGGAGACCTGCCGGGAGCAGGCCGACGTGGCGCTGGCCGTCGACACCGGCCCCGAGGTCATCGCCGGCTCGACCAGGATGAAGGCGGGAAGCGCGCAGAAACTCGTGCTCAACGCCTTCTCCACGGCGGTGATGGTCCGGCTCGGTCGGACCTACTCCAACCTGATGGTCAGCATGCAGGCGAGCAACGCGAAGCTGCGCGGGCGGACGGTGACGATCCTGCGCGAGGCCACGGGCGCCGACGACCTCACCTGCGAACGGGCCCTGTCCGAAGCCGAGGGCGAGGTCAAGACCGCGCTGGTCACCCTGCTCGCCGGCGTCGACACCCACCGCGCCCGCCAGGCGCTCGACGAGGCGGACGGGCACGTCCGCGCGGCGCTGTCCGAGCTCACGCACGCCTGAGGCGCCGCACCCCCGGACATGCCCGGCCGCCGGGGAGACGGCCGGGCACCGGAGGAGGCCGAAGCGGGTCAGTCGTCGGCCGGCCTGCTCAGGCCGGAGGAGATCAGCTCCATCACCGACGAGTCCTGCAGGGTGGTGACGTCACCGAGTTCGCGCTTCTCGGCGACGTCCCGCAGCAGCCGCCGCATGATCTTGCCCGACCTGGTCTTGGGCAGCTCGGGCACGACCATGATCTGCCGGGGTTTGGCGATGGGGCCGATGACCGTCGCGACGTGCTGACGCAGCTCGCCGACCAGTTCGTCGCCGCTCGCGTGCTCGGTGGCGTCTCCACGGAGGATCACGAACGCGACGATCCCCTGGCCGGTCGCGGGATCGCTGGCGCCCACCACCGCGGCCTCGGCCACGGCGGGGTGGGAGACCAGCGCCGACTCGACCTCGGTGGTGGAGATGCGGTGGCCGGAGACGTTCATGACGTCGTCCACCCTGCCGAGCAGCCACAACGCGCCGTCCTCGTCGTACTTCGCCCCGTCGCCGGCGAAGTAGTAGCCCCGGTCGGAGAACCGCGACCAGTAGGTGTCCCGGAACCGGTCGTCGTCACCCCAGATGCCCCGGAGCATCGCCGGCCACGGTTCGGTCAACACCAGGTACCCGCCCCCGCCGGGGCCCACCGGTTCACCGGTCTCGTCGACGATGTCCGCCGAGATGCCGGGCAACGTCCGCATGGCCGACCCGGGTTTCGTGGCCGTCACCCCGGGCAGCGGGGAGATCATGATGCCCCCCGTCTCGGTCTGCCACCAGGTGTCCACGATCGGGGTCGATCCACCACCGACGTGCTGGCGGTACCAGATCCACGCCTCCGGGTTGATGGGCTCACCGACACTGCCCAGCAGCCGCAGGGAGGACAGGTCGTAGCGGGCGGGGATGTCGCTCCCCCACTTCATGAACATCCGGATGGTCGTGGGAGCGGTGTACAGGATCGTCACCCCGTAGCGCTGCACGATCTCCCACCAACGGCCCTCGTGGGGCGTGTTGGGCGTGCCCTCGTACATGACGGAGGTGGCACCGTTGGCCAGCGGACCGTAGACGATGTACGAGTGCCCCGTGACCCAGCCGATGTCGGCGGCGCACCAGTAGACGTCGGACTCCGGCTTGAGGTCGAAGACGGCGTGGTGGGTGTAGGCGACCTGGGTCAGGTAGCCGCCCGAAGTGTGCAGGATGCCCTTCGGCTTCCCGGTGGTCCCCGAGGTGTAGAGGATGAAGAGCGGGTGTTCGGAGTCGAAGTCCTCCGGCGTGTGCTCGGGGGACTGCCGGTCGACCGTCTCGTGCCACCACAGGTCCCGGTCCGGCGTCCACTCCACGTCGGCGCCGGTCCGGTTCACCACGAGGACGTGGCGCACGCTGGGTGCGTCGCGCAGCGCCAGGTCGACGTTGGACTTCAGGGGCAGCGCCTTGCCGCGCCGGTACTGCCCGTCGCTGGTGATGACCAGCTTCGCCTCGGCGTCCTGGATGCGGGCCCGCAACGCCTCCGCCGAGAAGCCGCCGAACACCACGCTGTGGGTGAGCCCGAGGCGCGCGCAGGCCAGCAGGGCGACCACCGCCTCCGGGATCATCGGCAGGTACACCGCGACCCGATCACCCGACCGCAGGCCGAGTTCCGCCAGGGCGTTCGCCGCCCGCGACACCTCGGCGCGCAGGTCCGCGTAGGTGATGGTCCTGGTGTCACCGGGTTCGCCCTCCCAGTGGATGGCGACGCGGTCGCCGTGACCCGCCTCCACGTGCCGGTCCACGCAGTTCACCGCGACGTTCAGCCGTCCCCCGGCGAACCAGCGGGCGAAGGGCGCGTCCGACCAGTCCAACACCTCGTCCCACCGCGTTTCCCACCGCAGGCGCTCGGCCTGGTCCGCCCAGAACGCCAGGCGGTCCCGCTCGGCCACCTGGTAGAGGTCCGGTGTGGCGTTGGCCTGGGACGCGAACCGCTCGCTCGGTGGGAACTCCCTGCTCTCCCGGAGCAGGTTGTCCAGGGTGACGGCGTCGTGCTCGGCCTCGGGGTGACCGGTGTCGTTGGTCATCGCGAAGGACCTCCCCTGCGTGGTCTACATCATCCTGTGAGGGTGACCGTAGACGTCAGGCGGCCTTCTGGGTAGCAGCGCGAGGTCCGAGCCGGGGAGTCCACCCCCGGGCTTGCCGGTACCGGACAGCCCCGGCTTCCCAGCAGGCTGGCGTCCCCTGTCCCGGCCTCGGCCGGCCACGCTCCGGGTTCGCCGACCGGTGCCTCGGCCCCCGCCGCTTGGGTACTGTCCGCCTCATGACCGACCCCCTCGACCCGCTGCTCGGCCTCCCCCGCGTGGAGGAGGCCGTGCGGCGCGCTCGCGCCGACGTCGACGCGGTGCACCGCCACCCCGCGAACCGCCGTGGCTGGGCCACGACGGGCGCGGAGGCCTCCGTCCGGGCGGCCCGCGCCTCGGCGGGGATCGAAGGAGCCGCCGTCACCCTTCCCGAGTCGGGAGCGGTCAGTGACCCGGTGCTGGCCGGGGCCCTCCGCCTGGCCGAGGCGCTGGGCGGCCTCCTTCCCACCTGGTTGCGGGCTCCGGGTCAGGTGCTGGCGCGGATGCACGTACTCGCCGCCGCCGACCTCGTCGACGAGGACGACCGGTCCGACTTGGGGCGGCCTCGCGCCGGTGCCGAGGCGGCGGAGCGGCTGACGCTGCTCACCGACCTGGTGGCCGGCGGCACCCGGGCGCCGGCGCCGGTCCTGGTCGCGGTCGTGCACGGCGAGCTGTTGGCACTCCGGCCGTTCGGCACGGCGGACGGTCTGGTGGCCAGGGCGGCGGCGCGGCTGACCGCGATCGCGACCGGTCTGGACCCGAAGGGCCTTGTCGTGCCCGAGGTGGCGTTCCTCCGCCGCCGGGACGACTACCGTTCGGCGGCCGAGGGGTTCGCGAGCGGGGACCCGGAGGCGGTGGGCCGGTGGATCGAGTACTGCTGCGCCGCGTTGAGCACCGGGGCCACCGAGGCGAACGCGATCGCGGACGCCCTCGCGGGCTGACCGCGGTCAGCTGGCCGACCCCGGGCGGCGCCGGCGCAGGAGCGACCGCAGGTCACCCCACACCGTCTTGAGCGACACGAAGACCAACAGCGCGGCGAAGAGCCGGTCGGACAGCCGCTGGTCCATCACCACCGACCACTGGCTGGCGGCGACGGTGGCCAGCACTCCGGAGCAGCCCTACCCG
>NZ_AGVX02000201.1 GCF_000239155.1 Actinoalloteichus spitiensis RMV-1378 | reverse complement strand
GCCGCCCCGGCCCGGCTCCCCGACAACCGGCCCGTGTCCCGCCGCCCGTCGACGCCGACGCACCCCGCCCGGTGCTTGCCTCCACCACCGAACTGTGATCACCATCGGTCGCGGGAACGACACAGCACACGGTGAGGCGGTGGGGACGATGGGGCTGGCCGAGGAACTCCGGGCCCGGGTGGCGGGCGACGTGCTCGCCGACTCCGCCACCCGAGCCGTCTACAGCAGCGACGCCTCCAACTACCGGCACGTGCCCACAGCCGTCGTCCTCCCCCGCGACGCCGAGGACGTGGCCGCCACCCTCGCCGTCTGCGCCGAACGGGGCGTCCCCATCACCCACCGGGGCGGTGGGACGTCCATCGGCGGGCAGGCCTGCGGCCCCGGCGTCGTCCTGGACCACTCCCGCCACCTCAACCGGCTGCTCGAGTTCGACCCGGACCGCCAGACCGCCAGGGTCGAACCCGGACTGGTGCTCGACGAACTCCGCCGCACCACCCTGCCCCACGGCCTCACCTTCGGCCCCAACCCGTCCTCGCACAGCCGCTGCACCCTCGGCGGGATGATCGGCAACAACGCCTGCGGCTCCTCCGCCGTCGCCTGGGGAACCACGGCGGACAACGTCGTCGACCTCGACGTGCTGCTCACCGACGGCACTCGCCTGACCGTGTCCGACCTCGACTCCGCCGGGCCCCTCACCGCTCCCCTGCGCGCCCTCGTCGACCGGCGGCGCGCCGCCCTCCGCACCGGACTGCCCACCCTGCCCCGCCGGGTGTCCGGGTACGCCCTCGACGCACTCCTGCCCGAGAACGGGGAGAACCTGGCCCGCGCGCTCGTCGGCAGCGAGGGCACCTGCGTCACCCTGCTCGGCGCCACCGTGAAGTTGATCCGCCCGCCCGCCGCGCGCGTGCTGGCCGTGCTGGGGTTCCCCGACGCCTTCGCCGCCGCCGACGCCGTGCCGAGCATCCTCCCCCACGGACCGCTGACCGTGGAGAGCGTCGACCGCGCCCTGGTGGAGGCGCACCGCGCCGTGCACGGCCCCTCCGCCGCCACCGAATCCCTCCCCGACGGGAACGCCTGGCTGTACTGCGAGACCGGCGGCGACACCCGGGCCGAGGCCGTGCACCGCGCGGAGGACCTGGCCCGCGACCTCGGCGTTCCGGCGGTCGTCCTCGTGGAGGCCGCGCAGCAGCGGTCGTTGTGGCGCATCCGGGAGGAAGGCTCGGGCATCGCGACCAGGATGAGCGACGGCGCCGAGGGCTACCCGGGCTGGGAGGACGCCGCCGTGCCCCCCGAACGCCTCGGCGACTACCTGCGCGACTTCGAGGCGCTGCTCCGGCAACACGGGCGACGCGGTATCTACTACGGACACTTCGGCGAGGGGTGCATCCACGTCCGCCTCGACTTCGACCTGATCAGCTCGACCGGGGTGCGCGGCTTCCGCGAGTTCATGCTGGACGCCGCCGACCTCGTCGCCGGGTACGGCGGCTCGCTGTCCGGCGAGCACGGCGACGGCCAGGCCCGGGGCGAGCTGCTGCCCCGCATGTACCCGGCGGAGGTCATCGAGGCGTTCGGCGAGTTCAAGGCGGTCTTCGACCCGGACCGGCTGCTCAACCCCGGCCAGATCGTCGACCCGCTGCCCCTCGACGCGAACCTGCGCTGGCCCAGCGAGGACACCGTCACCGTCCCGGTGGAGACCCTGTTCCGCTACCCCCACGACGGTGGTTCCTTCGTCGCCGCCGCCCGCCGCTGCGTCGGAGTGGGGAAGTGCCGCAACACCGAGGGCGGCGTGATGTGCCCCAGCTACCGGGCCACCCGCGACGAACGCCACTCCACCCGGGGACGTGCCAGGGCGCTGGTGGAGATGCTGCACGGCGACGTCGTCCGGGACGGGTGGCGTTCCGAGGAGGTCCACGAGGTCCTGGACCTGTGCCTGTCCTGCCGGGCCTGCCGCTCCGAGTGCCCGGTCGAGGTCGACATGGCCACCTACAAGGCCGAGTTCCTCCACCACCACTACCGCAACCGGATCAGGCCCGCCGCCCACTACTCGATGGGGTGGCTGCCGGTGTTGGCGGCCCTGGCCGAGCCGTTCGCCCGCCCCCTCAACGCGGCCCTGTCGGTGCGCCCGGTCGCGTCGGCCGTCCGCCGGCTCGGGGGAGTGGACCCCCACCGGGACCTCCCCGTGTTCGCACCCGAGACCCTCACCCGCTGGTTCCGCCGGCGCACGCCGCGCCGTGCCCCCGCCGGGGGGCGACGGGTGCTGTTGTGGCCGGACACCTTCACCAACACCTTCACCCCGGGCGTCGGCCGGGCCGCCGTCGAGGTCCTGGAGGCCGCCGGCTACACCGTCGAACTGCCCCACGAACGGGTGTGCTGCGGCCTGACCTGGGTGAGCACCGGCCAACTGGGGATCGCCCGGCGGGTCATGCGCCGCACCGCCCGCGTCCTGGCCCCCTACGTCCGCGCGGGTGTCCCCGTGGTCGGCCTGGAACCCAGCTGCACGGCGGCCCTCCGCACCGACCTGGGCGAACTCCTGCCCGGGGCCGGCTGGCTCGGCGAGGGGGTGCGCACCTTCGCCGAACTCCTCGTCACCAACGACCTCGACTGGCTGCCCCGGGGAGCGGAGCGGGCGGCCGTCGCCCAGACCCACTGCCACCAGTCGGCCGTGCTCAGCACCGCCCCCGACCGCGCACTGCTCGACCACGTGGGGGTGCGCGCCGACTTCGTCGACGGGTGCTGCGGGCTGGCCGGGAACTTCGGCTTCGAGAAGGGACACCACGAGGTGTCGATGGCCTGCGCCGAGGACTCGCTGTTCCCGGCGGTGCGGGCGGCCGAGCCGGACACCCTGGTGCTCGCCGACGGCTTCAGCTGTCGCACCCAGCTCGCCCAGGGCCTGGGGCGGGACTCCGCGCACCTCGCCGAGGTGCTGCGGGACGCGCTGCGGGCGGCGGGGACGCGGGGCGGAACGCCGGAGAGCTGACGGGTCGCCCGGCCCTGTCCGGGTCGTCCCCGCGCACGCGGGGCCGTTCCGTCGTCCGTGAGCAGATGCGGCGGGAGTGACGATTCCATCCCTACAGCTGCGGGGCTGTTCGACATCGGAAGTCGTGCCAGCGGACAAGCAGGGCCAACGATCGCCCCTGTCTCGCGCCGATCCTGCCCGATGACGTAGGAGTGAGGCATGGTGACCGCAGTGGTGTTCGACGTGGGCGAGACGTTGCTGGACGATTCGCGCGAGTGGGGTGCGTGGGCCGAGTGGTTAGGGGTGCCACGTCACACCTTCTCCACCGTTCTCGGAGCCGTCACCGCTGCTGGGCGCGACAACGCCGAGACGTTCCAGTACTTCAAGCCCGGCTTCGATCTGCCCCGCGAACGGCTACTACGTGAGGAGGCTGGGAGAGGCGAGCGGATCGAGGACAGCGATCTCTACCCCGACGTCCGTCCGGGGTTGGCCGCGTTGCGCGAGCGTGGACTGTGGGTCGGGGTAGCCGGGAACCAGACAGCTCGGGCCGCTGAACTGCTACGCGGGTTGAGGCTCGGCGTGGACGGGCTCGCGACGTCGGGTGAGTGGGGAGTGGCCAAGCCCTCTCCGGGGTTCTTCGCGCGGGTGGCGGAGATGGTCCCTGACGGTCCAGGACAGACGGTGTACGTCGGTGATCACCGGGACAACGACGTCGTGGCCGCCAAGGCGGCGGGCTTCATGAAGGCGCTGATCCGCCGTGGGCCCTGGGGTCACCTGTGGGCCGAGGATCCGCCGGTGCGCCGCGACGCGGATTGGGTGATCGATTCCCTGCTCGATCTGCCCGACCTCGTCTGCCCATGACACCGGGACCTGGCAGGTGGGGAGGGCACTCCGGCCGGGAGAGGAGGGCAATACCGTGAATCCTCGAGGGGGTCGGGCCGTTCTCACCGGGCCCGGGCCCACGCGGCCAGGTCGAGCAGGCCCGAGCTCGCAGTGCCGTGCGTCCGCAACAGCGCGGACAGTGACTGCTGGACCTGCGGATGAGCGCGAGTGTGTTCGGGCGCGGCTTGGCGGGCCGATCGCAGGCACAGGTATGCGTCCTCGTGGCGGCCGAGTGCGAGCTGCGCGCGGGCGAGATCGATGAAGTAGTGGGAGCGCCGTTCCGCGGGCAGGTTCTCGGGTGGGTGCCAGGCAGCGGCCCGCTCGATGCCCACGGGATCGCGGAGTTCGACGGCGACGGCGAGTTCGTGGATCCTCAGGGAGTCCTGGCCGAACGCGGTGCCGTGGTAGACGCCCTCAGGGACGGTCGCCGCAGCGCGGCGCGCTTCCCGCAGGTGGTCGGCGGCGCGGTCTGGCTTACCCGCCCGACCCGCCACGACCGCCGCCCGTATGTGCAGGGCGCCGAACGCGGCGCAGGAGGATGCGGTGTCGAGGTCGGGGACGTCGTTGGCGGCCAGTTCGAGGGCACGCGCCGCAGTGTCCAGGTTCCCGGTGGCGAAGAAGGTTTCGGTGCGCACGTAGGCCACGGCGGCCAGCAGCAGCGGGTCCTCAGCGAGCTGGGCGGTCGAGCGCATCGGATCGATCAGGCGTGCGGACAAGTCCAGGTAGCCGAACTTGAAGGCCATCCCGTCAGCGGCGCGCAGCACCAGGGTGAGCAGGGCCGCGACGTGGCGACGCTCGTCGGCGGCGCCGATCTGACGGGCGTGATCGAGTTCGCTGATCAGGTTCGGGAGGCGGCGAGCGAGGCTGCCGTAGCGGGACTGCGGGCGGTCGTCGCTGGCGCGGGCGATCTCGGCAACGAGTTCGGCCGGATTTCTGGTGGGCTTGTCGTCGGGCAGGCCCAGTCGGTCAAGGGCACGGCGCAGGCGTGGGATCGCGGCGTGGACCAGGTCGACCTCGGCAGCCTCTTCGGAGCCACTGCCGTCTCTGGCGGGTGGCACCGCCGGTGCTACCTCGACGCCGAGCGGTACCGGAGTCATGACCACGTCCGGGGTACGGACGTTCGGCTGCCGGCCGCGACGAGGCAGGAGTTCGTCCAACTCGTCGAGCGAGATCCGCAGAGCGCGCGCGAGGCCGGGCCGCTGCCACGGCTGCGGTGACTGAACGCCGCGTTCCCACCGGCCGATCGTGGTGCGCTCCAGTCTCAGCGCGGCGGCAAGGCTTTCCTGGGTGTAACCCGCAGCCTGGCGAGCGGTAGTCAGGGAACCGAGCAACCGTCCTGCCATCGCGCGTCCCCTCCATGTTCATGGCGCACGGTACTCGCATGATCGTGGAGGGTGCGAATGGTCCTCGGGGGTTTTTGCCTGACCGGCGTTCGCTGATTCGCCACCGCACCGTAGTGATGGCATCGCCTCGACCACTTTCGCGGGACCACGAGGGAATGGGGCAGGACGATTCGCTGTCCCCCAAGGCCGCTCCTGATCAACGCCGGAATCGTCAGCCCACCGCTGGTGGCGCACACGTGGGCGTCACTGTCGACTGGGGCCGGCCTGCGGCGCCCGCCCGGCCCGGCACCGCAAGTCAACCTGCCCTCGCTCAGCGACGACGCGTTGTCCCTCCGGAAGCGGGGATCGGTGCACCGCGATCACGGGCCGGGTGACCACAGGCCGGGTAGCCGGACTGCCAGCATCGCCTCCGCCGACCACTCCTCCCACCTTCTCCCATCCGACCTCGCACCTTCGGGGCGAACCACTGACGCACGAGCCCATCGCCGCCCCGGCATGCTGTGCGCATGACGCCGGCAACGCTGCGTCAGATGGTTGGGAAAGTGAAGGGAATCTGGTCCTGCCGCACGTAAAACCGGTCAGGAAGGGGTCGTCCCCGCGCACGCGGGGCTGTTCCGGCGGGCGGCGCACTCGGCAACGGGGTCGGTCAGTCGTCACGCGCACGCGGGGGTGGACTGGTTGGGTCGGCGACTCGACGGTGCGGCCGGCGGGGTGGGCCCGCCGGCCGTGAGGCTCACCGCCTACTGTCCTGAGCCTGCCTTGGTCCGGCCGCGGTCCGCTTCGGGGGACCACGGGCTGCGGCCCGTCACCGGTCGGGTCCCGTCGTGGAAGGCCGGCCGCAGCGGCTCCCGGTGGCGGAGCGGGCGCAGCCCCCTGCTGATCGCCCGCATGATGCGGTTCCGGGCCCGCACGGCGTCGCCGGGCCGGCCCGATTCCAGCCCGGACAGTTCGACCGGGTGACCGAAGTGCACCCGGAAGGTGGGCCGCCGCCGCATGGCCTGGAGCCACGACCGGACGAGGACCCACAGGTCGGCCCGGCTCTCGATCCGCAGCGTGCCCCAGCACACCGCCTCGTGCGCGCCCCACTGGCTCACCGGCACCACCGGAGCCCCGGAGGCCAGGGCGATCCGGGCGACCCCCGTCTTGCCGCGCTCCGGCCACAGGCCCGGGTCGAGGCTGATGCGCCCCTCCGGGTAGACCAGCACCGGGGCGCCCGAGCCCAGGGCGCTCACCGCCGTGCCGATGGCGTCCCCCGCCGTGTCCTTGCCCCGGTTCACCCGCACGTGGCCGCAGCGGCGCATCACCGGCCCGAGGACGGGGGCGTCGAAGAGCCCGCCGGTGGCCATGAAGCGTGGCGCGATCCCGATGCGGCGGCAGGCGGCGATCAACACCAGCACGTCGAAGTTCCCGATGTGGTTCGCCGCCAGCACCAGGGGGCGCCCCCGGAGCCTCGCCGGCACGTCCCCGGTCACGACCAGCCGGCCGGTCGCTCCGACGAGGAGGCTCGCCACCGGCATCAGCGCGCGCCAGAGCGGCGGGACGTGCCAGCGCGTTCGGCCTGGGGAGGCGGGGGGAGCCGGCGGGACGGGATACGTGGTTCGCGGTGCCGAGTCGGTCGGCCTGGGCGCGAGTGCAACCATGAGGCAGCAGCATGGCAGCAGTGCCCAGCGTCACCCGACCGGGCTACCCGCACGCCGGTGTCGGTGTGAGTCAGCACGCGTCGCGGCGGGTCCGCTGTGGTTCGTGTGACCAGCGGTACGGCGTACTACGGTATGGGGCATGGCTGGCCGGACCACGACGACAGGACGTAGCTCGAACCGGAAGGGCGGCTCGTCGAAGTCCGGCGGCAGCCGGTCGGGCACCCGGTCCCGCTCCACGGCCACCCGGAAGAAGACCCGGCCCAAGGGCGTTCGCGGCGGGTGGTCGGTGCTGGCACGGGGTGTCGGTGGCATGGCCAGGGCGGTGGGCCGCACCCGGGACCTCGACCCGGCGCACCGCAGGGACGGCGCGGCCATGGTGTTGATCGCGTTGGCGATCGTCACCGCCGCCGGCGTGTGGTGGCGGGCGGGCGGTCCGGTGGGGGAGTGGGTCGACGTCGCGCTGCGCAGCTTCGCGGGCCTGGCCGCAGCGGTGGTCCCGGTCGTGCTGTTCGGCACCGGCATCGCGATGTTCCGGCACCAGTCCCTTCCGGACGCCCGGATGCGCCACGTCCTCGGGTCGCTGCTCATGGGACTCGCCGCCCTCGGCATCCTGCACCTGTCCACCGGAGCGCCCCAGGAACCGGCCGCCTGGCGCGAGTCGGCGGGCGTCATCGGCTTCGTGGCGGGCGGGCCGCTCGGGCAGGGGCTCACCGCTCCGGTCGCCATCGCCTTACTCGCCCTGATCGCCTGCTTCGGGTTGCTCGTCTTCACCGGGACGCCGGTCAGCCGGATCCCGGAGCGGTGGCGAGAACTCGTCGGTGACGAGGAGCCGGCGCCCGCCCGGGCCCCTCGACCGCGCCGCACCCGGACGGCCGAGGCCGGGACCCGCGAGGACGGTGACCCCGAGGAGGACCGGCCGGCCCGCCGCCCGCGTCGCCGAGCCTCGGCGCGGGAGAACGCGGTTCCGGTGGGCGAGGACGTGGAGGAGACGGAGGTCCCGGCGGGGGAGCCGACCCGGCCCGCCGCGGCCGCCGCCGCCCGTGCCGTCGCCCACCCCCCGGCCACCGACCAGGAGACGCGCGCCGACACCCCCGCACCGGCCAGGGGAACGCCCTTCACCGTCCGGGCGGTGGAGGGCGACTACCAGTTGCCGCCGCCCGAACTGCTCCGAGCCGGCGATCCCCCGAAGGCCCGCAGCCGCGCCAACGACGCCATGATCGACGCCATCCAGGGCGTGCTGGAGCAGTTCAAGATCGACGCACGGGTCACCGGCTTCACCCGTGGGCCGACGGTCACCCGGTACGAGGTGGAGCTGGGCCCGGGGGTGAAGGTCGAGAAGATCACCGCGCTCACCAAGAACATCGCCTACGCGGCCGCCACCGACAACGTCCGGCTGCTGGCCCCCATCCCGGGGAAGTCCGCCGTGGGCATCGAGGTGCCCAACAGCGACCGGGAGATGGTGCGCCTGGCCGACGTCCTGCACTCGCCGACCGCCCTGGGGGACGCGCATCCCCTGGTGATCGGTCTGGGCAAGGACATCGAGGGCCACATGTTGACGGCCAACCTCGCGAAGATGCCGCACCTGCTGTGCGCGGGCTCCACCGGCTCCGGGAAGTCCAGCTTCGTCAACTCCATGTTGGTGTCGCTGTTGGCCAGGGCCACCCCCACCGAGGTCCGGATGATCCTCATCGACCCGAAGATGGTCGAGCTGACCCCGTACGAGGGGATCCCGCACCTCATCACCCCCATCATCACGCAGCCCAAGAAGGCGGCGGCCGCGCTGGCCTGGCTCGTGGAGGAGATGGAACAGCGCTACCAGGACATGCAGGCCAACCGGGTCCGGCACATCGACGACTTCAACCGCAAGGTCCGCGACGGTGAGATCACCGCGCCGCCGGGCAGCGAACGGGAGTACCGGCCCTACCCGTACATCCTGGCGATCGTCGACGAACTCGCCGACCTGATGATGACCGCCCCCCGGGACGTCGAGGAGGCGATCGTCCGGATCACGCAGAAGGCACGGGCGGCCGGTATCCACCTGGTGCTCGCCACCCAGCGGCCGAGCGTCGACGTCGTCACCGGGCTCATCAAGACCAACGTTCCCTCGCGGCTCGCCTTCGCGACGTCCTCGCTGACCGACTCCCGGGTGATTCTGGACCAGGCGGGGGCGGAGAAGCTCATCGGCATGGGCGACGGCCTCTACCTGCCGATGGGGGCCTCGCGGGCCACCCGGATGCAGGGCGCCTTCGTGTCCGACGAGGAGATCGCCCAGGTCGTCGCCTACACCAAGGACCAGGCCCAGCCCCAGTACACCGAGGGCGTCACCGCCGACAAGCCGGGGGAGCAGCGGGAGATCGACCCGGACATCGGTGACGACCTGGAGGTGTTGTTGCAGGCCGCCGAACTGGTGGTCACCTCCCAGTTCGGGTCGACCTCGATGCTCCAGCGCAAACTGCGCGTCGGTTTCGCCAAGGCGGGCCGGCTGATGGACCTGTTGGAGACGAGGGGAGTGGTCGGCCCCTCCGAGGGGTCCAAGGCGAGGGACGTCCTGGTGAAACCGGAGGACCTCGGCGGGTTGATGGCCTCGCTCAGGGGCGCCCCGCCGGCGGAGGCGCCGGTGGACTGAGGGCTCGGCGCCTCGGACGTCACCGGCACGGGGCGGTCCCGGTCGTGACCGGGCGGGAACGCCGTCCCGGAGGGGGCTGCGCGCACCACCGGGGGAGGACCGCGTCGGCGGTGGGCCAGCCCGCGAGCCCCGTCCCGGCCCCCGGACAGCCGAGCGTCTGCGGTGCGGCACCTGCCGCTACCACCAGGTTCGGGGTGGTGGATGTGGGCCGTTCGGCTCGGAGGGCGCTGCGACGCCCGGAACCGTCCGTTGCTCCGCCCGGTCCACGGCACTGGTCCAGACCACTCGCCTCGGGATACCGTGCGGACACACCACGGAAGGGAGTTCGCCGATGGCCGAGGTCGTGCTCAACGGAGTCGGGGTGAGCCCGGGGCGGGCAGCTGGGCCGGTGGTGCGGATCACCGAACCCGTGCTCGATCCGCCC
>NZ_AGVX02000202.1 GCF_000239155.1 Actinoalloteichus spitiensis RMV-1378 | reverse complement strand
GAAGACGGGCCGTCCCGGCCGCTGGGGGTGGCCGGGACGGCCCGCGCTCGTGGGTCGCGTCCGCAAGGGGCGCGCTAGGCGGTACCGGCGCCCTCGGCGCGCCGCTCGGCCGCCCTGCTCCCCGCGGGTTCCGGCTCGTCGCCGCCCTCGTGGATCCCGACGCGCTGCTGGAGGCGGCGCAGCGGCCCCGGCGCCCACCAGCCGGCGTTGCCCAGCAGCTTCATCAGGGCGGGGACCAGCAGCATCCGCACGATGGTCGCGTCGAGGGCCAGCGCCAGGATCATCCCGACACCGATGAACCGCATCATCTGGAGGCCGGAGAAGGCGAAGGCGCCCGTGACGACGATCAGCAGCAGCGCCGCCGCCGTGATGACGCGTCCGGTGCGGGCCAGACCGGTCCGCACGGCCTCCTCGGTGGTCGCTCCGTAGGAGCGGGCTTCGACCATCCTGCTGAGCAGGAAGACCTCGTAGTCCGTCGAGAGCCCGAAGACGACGGCGGCCATCAGCACGACGATGCCCGCCTCCATCGGCATCGGGGTCACGCCGAGCAGACCGGCGCCGTGACCGTCGACGAACACCCAGGTGAGGACACCGAAGGTGGCCGACAGGCTGAGGACGCTGAGCAGCACAGCCTTGATCGGCAGCAGCACCGAGCCGAAGGCCAGGAACATCAGCACGACCGTGGCACCGATGATCAGCAGCGCCATCCAGGGCAGTTGCTGGCCGACGGCGTCGAGGCTGTCGAGGTTCAGGGCCGTCATGCCGCCGACCAGGAGGGTGGCCCCCGCCGGTGGTTCGAGAGCACGGATGTCGCGCACGGCCTGGTTGGCCTCGCCGCCGAAGGTGTCGCCGGTGGGCTGGGCGGTGAGGACGACGACGTCATCGGCGGCACCGCTGGGCTGCACGCCCTCGATCCCGTCGACCTCGTCGACCTGGGCGACGAACTGGCCGATCGCGGCCTCGTCCGGCGGAGTGCCGCCCTCACCGTGGAGGACGATCTCGATGCCGTCACCGGAGGTGAAGGGGAAGTCCTCCTTGAGCGTTTCGACGGCGACCCTGGCCTCGTCTCCCTCGGGGAGGATCCGTTCGTCCGGCTGACCGAACTGGGTGGACAGGAACGGAGCGCCGAGCAGGACGAGGCCCACGACGATCGGCACGGCGACCAGGGTGGGGCGGCGCATCACGCGGTCGGCGAGCCGCCCCCAACCGTCGCGTTCCGGGCGCTGGGGGCCTCGGGCTGCGCGCCGGCGCCAGGGCATCGGGAGCGCGTCGACCTTGGGCCCGAGCAGGGCGAGCATGGCCGGCAGCAGGGTCAGGGACACGACGGCGGCGAAGCCGACGGCGCTCATGCCGCCGTAGGCGAGGGACTTGAGGAACTCCTGCGGGAAGAGCATCAGGCCAGCCAACGCGATGATCAGCAGGGTGGCGGAGAACGCGACGGTCCGGCCGGCGGTGCCGATGGTGCGGCGCACCGAGTCGGCGGTGGACCGACCCGCCGCGATCTCCTCCCGGAACCGGCCTACGACGAAGAGCCCGTAGTCGATCGCCAGTCCCAGGCCGAGCAGGCTGGCGACGTTGACGGCGAAGACGTTGACGTCGGTGAACAGCGAGATCAGGTGGAGCAGGCCGAGGGCCCCGAACACGGCCAGGCCGCCGACGATCACGGGCAGCGCGGCGGCCACCACACCGCCGAAGACCACCAGTAGCAGGACCAGCACGATGGGCAGGGAGACGACCTCGGCGCGGATGAGGTCCTGCTGGGCGCGTTCCTCGATGGAGTGTTCCATGGGGATGCCGCCCGCGACGTCGCCGCGCACTCCCTCGATGTCGAGGAGGTCCTTGATCTCGTCGTAGGAGTCCATCTTGGCGTTGGCGTCCTCGCCGGCCAACCCGACGATGGCCAGGGCGCGCTGGCCGTCCTCCCCGCGCAGCTGCGGGGCCATCGTCTGCCAGTAGCTGGTGACGTTGGTGACGGCGTCGGAGGGCAGTTCCTCCAGCGCGTCGGTGACCCGGGTGCCGAACTCGGGGTCGTCGACATCCGATCCGTCGGGGGCCGTGTACACGACGATGACGTCGCCGGCCTGCCCGTTCAACGCCTCCTCGGCGAGTTCGTTGGCCAGCACCGCCTCGCTGTTGGGGTCCTCGTACCCGCCCTGCCCCAGTTTCCCGAAGACCCCGGTCCCCCAGACGCCTCCGGCGATCGTGATCACCAGAACGGTGATCAGGATCGCCCACCGGCCACGGAACGCCGTGACCCCCCACCTCGCGAACACGTGTTCTCCTCCACCAGTTCTTCCACGGTCGGCGCGCTGATCCGCGGGTGTGAACGGTGTAAACTCCATTAACACCGTTCACCCATTGGGGTAACGGTACGACCGGGTAAACGGTGTTTACAACCCAGAAGGGTGCCGTATGTCGGGGGTCACACGCCGAGAACGCGTACGTTCCGCAACCGAACGGGAAATCCTCACCCAAGCGAGGGGACTTCTCGTTCGGGAGGGACGAGAAGCTGTCACGCTGCGCGCCATCGCCCGCAACCTCGGTATGACCGCACCGGCCCTCTACCGGTACTTCCCCTCCCGGGAGGAACTGCTGCACCGGCTGGTGGAGGAGATCTGCTCCGACCTGGCCGAGCTCATCACCACCCGCGCGCGCACCGCCGACACCGGCGAGGAGATGGGAGCCGTGCTCACCGTCTGCCGGACCTTCCGGACCTGGGCGCTGGCGCACCCCACCGAGTTCGAACTCGTCTTCGCCTCACAGCAGGCCGGCACCGGGACCCCCACCGACGGCCCGACCGCCCACGACCAGTTCGGCTCGATCTTCCTCCGGGTGATCGCCGGGCTGCCCGACTTCGAGGACGAGGAGCTGGCCCCCTCCGACGACGACGCCTTCCCCGAACCGATGCGGGACGAGTTGGTCGCCTACCGGCGGGAGATGGTGACCTCGCTGGGCGAGCTGGGTGTGGAGACCACCGAGGAACAACTCACCCTCAGCGCCGTCTACCTGATCCTGCGGTGGTGGGGCCGGCTCTACGGCCACGTCGCGCTGGAGGTCTTCCACCGGTTCCCGTTCACCGTCTCCAACGCCGAACTGCTGTTCGAATCGCTGCTGGCCGAACTCGTCGCCGAGGCGAGCAGCGGCGGGGGCTGCCCGACACGGGCGGGCCGGTCGCTCGACTGAGCGGACACCGTCGTCGCGGCAGCGGTCGACACCACAGGCCGGCACATCACGAGGGAGGCGTTCGGGCGAGGCGACCACGAGGACCGCCGGTTCCAGCACTCGCTGGGCTCGGCGCCCCGGGTGTCGGCCGGGACGTCTCACCGTGTTCGTCTCGTCGGCAACTCGCACGGCGTCCGACCGACGAACGACCCCACGTGCCCAGGGACGGTTTCGACCGGGTCCGGACGTTGGGCACGGAACCAGGTGGTCCTCCCCGGCCGAGACGCGCGCCCTCCGACGGCTCTGGAGCCGTCGGCCAACCAGGGAGTGGACCAGGTTCCCGTCTCGCCCGGCGTCGAGCAGGAGCTCGCGCGCCCACCGGTCCGGCCCGGCGGACCTGCCCGCCTCCGCACACGGGACGCGGCGGGCCGGGCGCCCGGCAGGGACGACCGGCCCGCGCGGCTCGGCGGCAAGCTCAGACGACGATGTTCACCAGCCGTCCAGGCACGACGATGACCTTGCGCGGCTCACGACCCGCGACCACCGCCTGGATGCGCTCCTCGGCCAGCGCCGCCGCCCGCACCGCCTCCTGGTCGGCGTCGGTCGGCACCGTCACGCGGGCCCGCACCTTGCCGTTGACCTGGATCGGGTACTCCACCGTCTCGTCCACCAGGAACCGTTCGTCGGCCACCGGGAACGGACCGTGCGCCAGGGACGCGGTGTGCCCCAGCCGGGACCACAGCTCCTCCGCGATGTGCGGGCAGAGCGGGGCCAGCATCAGGACCAGGGCCTCCACCACCTGGCGCGGAGTACCGGCAGAGTCGCCGTACCTCTTGGTGAGGTGGTTGTTCAACTCGATCAACTTCGCCGCCGCCGTGTTGTAGCGCAGCCCGACGTAGTCCTCGCGCACACCGGCCACCGTCCGGTGCAACAGGCGGGTGGTCTCCTCGTCCGGAGCGTCCTCTGTGACCCGCAGCGCTCCGGTGGCCTCGTCGACGACGTTCCGCCACACCCGCTGGAGGAAGCGGTAGGCACCGACGACGTCCTTGGTCGCCCAGGGGCGGGAGATGTCCATCGGCCCCATCGACATCTCGTACAACCGCAGCGTGTCCGCGCTGTAGGCGTCGCAGATCTCGTCCGGGGAGACGGAGTTCCTCAGGCTCTTGCCCATCTTCCCGTACTCCTGGGTGACCTCCTGGTCCTTCCAGAAGTACCGGCCGTCCCGCTGCTCCACCTCCTCTGCCGGCACGTACACGCCCCGCGAGTCGGTGTAGGCGTAGGCCTGGATGTAACCCTGGTTGAACAGCCGACGGTAGGGCTCCTCCGAGGACACCTCACCCAGGTCGTAGAGCACCTTCTGCCAGAACCGGCTGTACAGCAGGTGCAGCACGGCGTGCTCCACGCCGCCGATGTACAGGTCCACCCCACCGGTGTCCCGGTCCCCGTGCTCCTCGGGACGCGGGCCGGTCCAGTACCGCTCGTTCACCGGCGAGCAGAAGGTGTCCTGGTTGTTCGGGTCGATGTAGCGCAGCTGGTACCAGCAGGACCCGGCCCAGTTGGGCATCGTGTTGGTGTCCCGCCGGTACTTCCTCGGCCCGTCCCCGAGGTCCAGCTCCACCTCCACCCATTCCTCGGCACGCCCGAGCGGGGCGAACGGGTCGCTCTCCGCGTCCTCCGGGTCGAAGGTCTTCGGGGAGTAGTCGTCGACGTCGGGCAGCTCGACGGGCAGTTCGCTCTCCGGCAGCGCGATGGGCTCGCCGTCCTCGTCGTAGACGATCGGGAACGGCTCACCCCAGTACCGCTGCCGGGAGAACAGCCAGTCCCGCAGCTTGTACTGCACGGTCCGCTCACCGTGCCCGTGCTCCACCAGCCAGGAGACGACCCGTTCCTTCGCCTCGTCCACTCCCAGGCCGTCCAGGTTCACCGAGGACGGGTGGGAGCTGTTGATCGCCGGCCCCTCACCCGTGTAGGCCTCGCCGTCGAAGCCCTCCGGCGGCTGGACCGTCCGCACCACCGGCAGGTCGAAGGCCGAGGCGAAGTCCCAGTCCCGCTGGTCCTGCCCGGGCACGGCCATGATCGCGCCGGTTCCGTAGCCCATCAGGACGTAGTCGGCGACGAAGACCGGGATACGGCCACCGGTCACCGGGTTCACGGCGTACGCGCCGGTGAACACGCCCGTCTTCCGCCGGTTCTCCTGCCGTTCCAGCTCCGACTTCCGGGAAGCCGTCAACCGGTAGGCCACCACCGCCCCGGCGGGGTCCGCCGCGCCTCCCGTCCAGGACTCCGGCGTCCCCGCCGGCCACTCGGTACCGACCAGGGCGTCGACCAACGGGTTCTCGGGGGCCAGCACCAGGTAGGTGGCGCCGAACAGCGTGTCCGGCCGCGTCGTGAACACCTCGACGGGCTCGTCGACCCCGTCGACGGCGAAGGAGACCCTGGCGCCCTGGGAACGGCCGATCCAGTTCCGCTGCATCGCCTTGACCTTCTCCGGCCAGTCCAGCCGGTCCAGGTCGTCGACCAGCCGGTCGGCGTAGGCGGTGATCCGCATCATCCACTGCCGCAGGTTGCGGCGGAACACCGGGAAGTTGCCCCGCTCGCTGCGACCCTCCGCCGTCACCTCCTCGTTGGCCAGCACCGTGCCCAGCCCTGGGCACCAGTTGACCGGGGCGTCCGAGACGTAGGCCAGGCGGTACCCGTTCAGGACGCGGCGGCGCTCACCGACCGACAGCTCCGCCCAGGCGCGGCCGTCCGGGGTCGCCCGCGTTCCCGCCTCGAACTCGGCGACCAGCTCGTCGATGTGCCGCGCGCGCCCCCGACCGCCGTCGGCGTCGGGGTCGTACCAGGAGTTGAAGATCCGCAGGAAGATCCACTGGGTCCACCGGTAGTAGCCGACATCGGTGGTGGCGATGCGACGCCGTTCGTCGTGGCCCAGGCCGAGGCGCTGGATCTGGGCCAGGTAGCGCTCGATGTTCTTCTCGGTCGTGATCCTCGGGTGCTGCCCCGTCTGCACCGCGTACTGCTCGGCGGGCAGGCCGAACGCGTCGAACCCCATGGTGTGCAGGACGTTGCGCCCCAACATCCGGTGGTAGCGGGCGTAGACGTCGGTGCCGATGAACCCGAGCGGGTGGCCGGTGTGCAGGCCGGTCCCGGAGGGGTAGGGGAACATGTCCTGGACGAAGAGCTTGTCCACCGGAACCGCGCCCTCCCCGTCCGAGGGGGCGAGGTCACCCTCCGGGTTCGGCGCGTGGAACGTGCCGTTCGCCGCCCAGTGCTCCCGCCAGCTGGCCTCCAGCCCGGCGGCCAGCTCGGGGGTGTAGCGGAACGGCGGCGTGTCACCGTCCCCGCCGGCCGCCCGCGCGGCGGTCTCCGAAGTCGCCTCACTCATCGCTCTTCCTTCCCTCCGGTCACCCGTCGATCGCCGGCCGCGGCACCTGCCAGGGCCGCGCCATCCCCCCGAAAACACGAAACCCCCCATCCCGGGAGGGCATGAGGGGTGGCCGCGCTGACGCGTTCGCGACGCTCAGCGCGGCTGTATAAGGAGCAGGCGACCCATGCTCACGCCGCCAGGATAGCGGATCGTCCACCGCCACCCGGGCCTCGCCAGCACCGACGCCGCCGGGAAGGCCAAGCGGGGTGGTCTGGGACACCGGACACCGGGGTAGCGGAAGGTGGCTGACCTGCGCCGCTTACCCTCGACCAGGTGACGACCGTGCTGGAGTCAGGACAGGTTCTCGCCGCACAGGCGGAGGCGGGTGGGATCACCGTTCCCCGAATCCTCCTGATGCTGGTCATGGTGGCCGCCGGCGTCGCGGTCGGCTTCGTCGGCCTGCGCGGGCTGCGGGAGGCCCTGCCGAAGAACTCGTGGGCGGGTGTGCAGACACCCGCGACGATGCGCAGCGACGAGGCCTTCCGGGTCGGCAACAAGGCCGCGGGTCTCCCCCTGCTGGTGGCCGGAGCGGTGTTGGCCCTGCTGGGGGCCCTGGTGCCCTTCGCGGGCGGCACCGCGACCGTGGTCACCCTCGGCGTGGTCGGCGGGCTGGGCGGTCTGGCGTTGACCGCCGCCGGCTGCCTCCTCGGCCACCAGGCGGCGTCCCGGGTCCCCGCCCCCAAGCCGCAGGGCCGACGGCTGGGCTGTTCCGGTCAGTGCTGCGGCAACAGCGCCTGCGGCGTGGCCAGCGCGCTGGGCGGCGCGACCGCCCCGGGTTCCGCGAGCTGAGGTCAGCCCCGGACCGACCGCCACCGGACCAGGAGGGCGGGCCACCCCCACCAGCGGTACGAGCGGGGGTGGCGGCCGCCCGGTCAGTTGCGTCGGGGGTCCGAGGGGTGGGTGGCCAACAGCGCCAACGGCATCGGTTGCCGGCGGAGCACCCTCCCCCACAGGTCGTCGCCGGGCGGGGCCAGGATGTCGTCCGGCAACGCGGGGACCACGATCCAGTCACCACGCTCGATCTCGCCGGCCAGCTGGTCGCTCTCCCACCCGGCGTACCCGGCGAAGACGCGGAGTCCCCGGATCAGTCCGGCGAAGGTGTCCGGGTCGTGGTCGAGGTCGACCAGGGTGACCGGGTTGCGCACCGAGATCGTGCCGGGGACCTCGGACACCCGGACACCGGTCCGCAGCGCCGCCAGGCACAGCGCCACCTTCTGCTCCACCGGTCCACCGAGGAAGACCGCTCTCGGCCGGGTCGCGTACGGCCCCCAGCTCGGCAGCACGTCGTGCAACGCGGTGTCGCTCGGTCGGTTCAGCACGACGCCCAGCGTTCCCTCACCGCGGTGTTCGATCACGTAGACCACGGTGCGGCGGAAGTTCGGGTCGGAGAGACCGGGCGAAGCCACCAGCAGCGTGCCGGGTTCAACCTCGACGTCAGGTCGCACCCGACCATGATTTCACCTGGCCGTCGTCCCGAACAGCCGGTCCCACCCGCTCGCCCGTCCCCTCGGCGCCCCACTCATCGGTGTCAGGCGTCGCGACCGACACCGGGGCGCGGTGGTGACTAGGCTCGGCAACCGTGAACGCCGGTGCCGACCAGACCGACCCCGCCCGACCGAGCACCGCCGGCGGGCCCGACGCTCGGCCGCCCGGCAACACCCGGCTGCTCGTGCTGCTGGTGCGCACCCGGGCCGGGTTCCGCAGGCTGTTGGTCAGCCGGTTCACCGCCCAGTGGGGCGACGGCATCTTCCAGGCGGGCCTGGGCAGCGCCGTCCTGTTCAACCCGGAGCGGGAAGCCGACCCGGCCGTGGTGGCTGCGGGCCTCGCGGTCCTGCTCCTGCCCTACTCGGTGGTCGGACCGTTCGCCGGCGCGTTGCTGGACCGGTGGGACCGCCGGCGGGTGCTGCTGACGGCGAACCTGCTGCGTGGAGCGCTGATCGTGCTGACCTCGGCTGCGGTGGCGGCGGGCGTCGCCGGGGCACCGCTGTACGCCGGTGCCCTCCTCGTGATGGGGGTCAGCCGGTTCGTCGGGGCCGGCCTGTCGGCGTCCCTGCCGCACGTGGTGGCGCCGGGGGAACTGGTGCCGGCGAACGCGGCCGCGACCACCCTCGGCGCGGCCGTCACCGCCCTCGGCGCCGGTTCGGCGATCGTCCTCCGAGAGGTGCTGGGCGCCGGCGACGCCGGCTCCGCGCTGGTCACCGTGATCTCCGCCGCCGGCTCGCTGGTCGCGGCGCTCGTCCTGATCGGTTTCCGCCCCGGCGCCCTGGGACCCGGCCACGAGCCGACCGGCCCCTCCGACGTCGCCGGCGGCGTCGACCGGCTGCCCACCGGGTCCACCGACCGCCCAGGCCTGGTGGCGGCGCTCGCCGCCGTGGCGGGTGGGCTGCGGGACGGGGGGCGGACCGCGTTGTCGGTGCCCTCCGTCACGGCGGGGTTCCTCGCGTTGATCAGCCACCGTGCCGCGTTCGGCGTGGTGACCCTCACCGGGCTGCTGCTCATGCGCCACGGTTTCACCGACCTCGGCCCGTTCCGGGCGGGGCTGCTCGGCGTCGGCCAGGTGGTGGGGACCGCCGCCACCGGGATCGTCGTGGGAGCAGTGCTCACACCGCGGCTCGTCGCGCGGCACGGCGCGCCGGCAGCGGTGCGCGGCGCACTGCTGGGCGGCGCGGCGACCATGATGCTGCTGGGCCTCGTGACGACGCTCCCCACCCTGCTGCTCGCGTCCTTCCTGGTGGGACTCGCGGGCCAGGTCGTCAAGCTCTGCGCCGACGCGGCCGTGCAGCGGGACATCGTCGACGAGCACCGGGGCAGGGTCTTCGCCCTGTACGACACCCTGTTCAACGTCATGTACGTGGCCGCGATCGCGGCCGCCGCCACCGTCGCTCCCCTGGACGGGCGCTCACCCGCCCTGCTGTTCGCCGCGGCGGGGCTGTACCTGCTCGGGGTGGTGGGACACGGCCTCGCCCGCCGCCGGACGTCCACGAGCGGCCCGGGAGCGGGCGCCGTGCCCGGCGGATCGGCCGTGGTGGGCGGCCCCGCGCCCGGCGGCGACCACGGGACGGACGCCGACCGGCGGCCCGACGGCCCCGACCCG